>NZ_JBSKHT010000013.1:69172-233604 GCF_057128745.1 Pseudomonas rosaeacicularis | reverse complement strand
CTAACAACCCGAAATCCCATGATGCTTCCTTAAGTTGAAACTCCTACATCATGGTCCATAAATATTGAGCCACAACAGGCTTGCCAGCGATGGGCTGCGCAGCGGCCCTGATATAGGCCGCCTCGGTGAATCAGACACACCGTATTCACAGATTTTGCTGCCGGTACCCGGCAGATCGTCGGCAAGCCAGACTCCTACGCCTTCGGCAGAAGCTGTTTGGTTTTCGCCGCGCTGACGGACCGTTTGTTGGAGCGAGGCTTGCCCGCGAAGCTGACGATGCGGTGTTTCTGCACGATCAACGTTCTGATTCTGGCCGAAGGCCGTAGGAGCGTGGCTTGCCAGCGATGGGCTGCGCAGCGGCCCTGAAATCAACCACCTCGGGTGAATCAGGCATACCGCATGCATATGTTTTGCTGCCGGTACCCGGCAGATCGTCGGCAAGCCAGACTCCTACGCCTTCGGCAGAAGCGGTTTGATCGTCGGCAAACGGAACGCCGCCCGGCCAGACTCCTACGCCTTCGGCAGAAGCTGTTTGGTTTTCGCCGCGCTGATGGACCGTTCGTTGGAGCGAGGCTTGCCCGCGAAGCGGACAATGCGGTGCTTGTGCACGATCAACGTTTTGATTCTGGCCGAAGGCCGTAGGAGCTTGGCTTGCCAGCGATGGGCTGCGCAGCGGCCCTGATATCAACCACCTCGGGTGAATCAGGCATACCGCATGCATATGTTTTGCTGCCGGTGCCCGGCAGATCGTCGGCAAGCCAGACTCCTACGCCTTCGGCAGAAGCGGTTTGATCTTCGGCAAACGGAACGCCGCCCGGCCAGACTCCTATGCCTTGGGCAGAAGCTGTTTGGTTTTCGCCGCGCTGACGGACCGTTTGTTGGAGCGAGGCTTGCCCGCGAAGCTGACGATGCGGTGTTTCTGCACGATCAACGTTCTGATTCTGGCCGAAGGCCGTAGGAGCTTGGCTTGCCAGCGATGGGCTGCGCAGCGGCCCTGATATCAACCACCTCGGGTGAATCAGGCATACCGCATGCATATGTTTTGCTGCCGGTGCCCGGCAGATCGTCGGCAAGCCAGACTCCTACGCCTTCGGCAGAAGCGGTTTGATCTTCGGCAAACGGAACGCCGCCCGGCCAGACTCCTATGCCTTGGGCAGAAGCTGTTTGGTTTTCGCCGCGCTGACGGACCGTTTGTTGGAGCGAGGCTTGCCCGCGAAGCTGACGATGCGGTGTTTCTGCACGATCAACGTTCTGATTCTGGCCGAAGGCCGTAGGAGCGTGGCTTGCCAGCGATGGGCTGCGCAGCGGCCCTGAAATCAACCACCCCGGTGGAACCAGACACACCGAGGTCACAGCTTCGCGAGCAAGCTCGGCTCCAACAGTCCAGCGTAGCGTCAGGAGTAGCGAGGTGGCAGCTTCGCGGGCAAGCCTCGCTCCAACCAGGTCCCTAGCTCCAACTGCGGAGTTACGCCGCTTGCGCATCCTCAATCGCTTCTTTGGACAACTGCTGCTTATGCTTGGTCGCATAGGCCTCGGCCATCACCGAACACACGATTAGCTGCAGCGGGTGGTAAATCATGATCGGCAGCAAAATCAGCCCCAATCCAGGGTTATCCCCAAAGATCAGCGCGGCCATCGGAGCTCCCGCCGCCAACGACTTCTTGCTTGCGCAAAACACCGCGGCCACTTTGTCGGCGTGATTGAATTTCAACAGTTTCGCCGTGCTGGTGGTCATCAGCAGAATCACCGCCAGCAGCACCGCGCTGCCGATGAAGGCGATCAAAATCACTGTGTCGCCCTGGGTCTGCCACATCCCCGAGACCATCGAATTACAGAAGGCCGCATACACCAACAGCAAGATCACGATCTTGTCGATCAGGTTGGTGTACTTCTTGTGGCGCGCGAAAAACTTGCCTAACAGCGGGCGCAGCAACTGCCCCAGGACCAGCGGCAGCAGCAACATGATGCACAGGTCCAGCAGCGTCGAACCCAGATCAATCCCACCCGAACCCGTGCCGACCACCAGGCTGACCAGCCAAGGCGTCATGAAAATCCCGAACACGCTGGACATGCTGGCGTTGAGGATCGCCGCCGGCACATTGCCGCCCGCGCTGCCGGTCAATGCGACAGAAGAGGAAATCGTCGAAGGCAGCGCACACAAGTACAAAAAGCCCAGCATCAACAACGCCGGAACGTGGGAGCCCAGCAGCTTGTTGCTGATGACCCACAACACCGGGAACACCAAAAAGGTGAAGAGCTGCACCATGATGTGCAACTTCCAGTTCTTCAGACCGTGCTTGATCTGCTCGCTGGACAGGTTCACCCCGTGCAGGAAAAACACCAGAAACACGCCCACATTGATCACGATCTCGGCATGCATGCCGCCGCCGGTTGCGCCAAAGGAGGGAATGAAATATGCCAGCAGCGTCGCGATCAGCATGCCCAACAGGAACCAGTCGGTGACGACGCGCTTGAGGTGTTTGAATACGTGCATGGAAACACTCGCTGTTGCAGTAGGCGGATTTGTAAAAATGAATGTCTCGCAGGCTAACTCAATCGTAGACTGCCGTCTTGCGACACAAGGCCAACTCATGCCGACTAACGGACACTTTTCAACCCGCCGCTCAGACGCCGAACGACACATCCCGACGCTGACCGATTTGCCGCGCCCGGTTTACGCGCGCGCCGAAAGCCTCAGCGCAGGTTCTTGGACGCCAACCCATCGCCATGACTGGGTGCAGTTTTCATACGCCATCAGCGGCGTGCTGGGCGTACACACTCCACACGGCAGTTTTTTTGCGCCGCCGCAGTGGGGCGTTTGGATTCCGGCGGGGCTTGATCACGAAGTGGTGACGTCTACCCGCGCCGAAATGCGCAGCCTGTACGTGCGCAAGGACCAATCGCTGTGGGCGCCGGACCGCTGTCGTGTGCTGGAAGTCACGCCATTGGCTCGCGAATTGATCAAGACCTTTTGCCAGATGCCCCCGGATTATCCACAGGTCGACTGCGGTGAAGCGCGGCTCGTTCAGGTTTTGCTTGATCAGCTGGCGCACCTTCCCGAAGTAGGCTTTTCGCTGCCGCTGCCTCGACATCCCAGGCTGCTGGCGCTGTGCAATGAATTGATCGAACAGCCGGGTCATCCCATCACCCTGACAGAATGGGCCGAACGCCTGAACATGTCCGAGAAAACCCTGATGCGATTGTTCCAGCGCGAAACCGGCTTGAGCTTTCGCGGCTGGCGGCAGCGGGCGCGTTTGTTGTCGTCGCTCAACGCGCTGGAGGAGGGCGCTAGCGTCACCCACACCGCGCTCGCCTGCGGCTACGACTCGACCTCGGCGTTTATCGCGGCATTCAAGGGGTTGTTCGGGTTTACGCCGGGGGAATTATTTCGGCAATGAACGCAGAAGGTGTAAGGCGACTGATCTATTTACAAAGCCAATGAATCAGTCACCTTTATCTCTGTCATTCGCTATCTCAGCGACGTTACTTGGTGAGTTTTATAAGCTGTATGATGCTTCCCCCTTTTGTGTCTGGAGTTAGTTTGACTAGGCGGATGCCCGGTGCGGCAAGACTAATATATCGGAACACATTGTCAGTTGCGCCTAGATGCTGAGTGTCCAGTATCCGGTTGTTGACATCGTAAAGCTCAAAAAGAGTGGGCTGACCTATCCACAACAACTCAATCATCGAATAGGTATCCTTCAATCGGAGCTCAACTGTTTGGATGAAAGGTGGGCTAGAGTTATCCGTGTAATGGAGATAGCCTGCGTATCGCAAATCCTGGCTTTCCGATTGGTGGTATATGCTCGCAAGGGCCTGAGGGCTTCCATTAGTAACGGCTATCTCCATGTAAGGAGTATCAATAGTGCTTCCACCTACCGAAGCCTGTTGAGCTGGAATGAACTCAAAGGTTTCAAGCAAAGCACTGACGCGAAGCCGAAGAACGGGAAACAAAGTTGCATCCGCCTCACTGGAGGAACCATCAAGTGCAACGCTTGCTGTGACAATCAGTTCGCTACCGTCCTTAAGTCTCTCTAGCAATATCTGGTTTATATTCAGTGCAATGCCGGCAATGACCTCGCGAGGACCAGTCTTTGTGCCGTCCAATAATTTCAAATCGAGCGGTGAGTCATTAGCGTTGGTGCCAAATAGGCTTATCCACACTGATTGGCCTAACTTAATGGAAGGCCACGGTGCCAAAGTTAAGTGAGCATCCGTCTTTAGCGCTACAACGTCCAATATCAACCGCGATGTATCGGCTTCAGTGATTTGTGGTGAGGGTAGCGTAGCGGCGCCTTGAACGGTATAGGCCTGATTCTCCGATGGCCGGGTCAACCCGGTTTTGATGGACTGCACCCGGTAACTGAGGGTCAGGCTGCCATCCGCAATGGAGTCCAGGTAACTGCGCGGTACGGTGAAGGTCGCGGGGGTATTTTCTTCGCCATTTTTGACCGTGTAATCGGCGGTATAAACCACTGACACTCCGCCTTGGGTCAGGCCTTCCCACAGCAGAAAAATAATGTCCTCGGGCGTTTTGCCCACGTAAGGCAACACCCGGACGACGGGATCCCCCGTCAATTGCCCCAAGTCGATCAACGGCCCGGTCACGCCATCGATGCTCGGCGCGGCCAAGGGCATCGCCGTGCCGTTGACGCCGACGGTGGTGCTTTTCGAGCGGCGGGTTGCGCCTCCGGCTGCTGGCGCGACGCTGTATCTGAGCACCGCCTGGCCGCCGGCGATGGCGTTGACATCGGCGTTGGGCACCTGAAAATTCAGCGGCACGGCGGTGTTCACCACGTCTGTGGGGCCAAGAGTCAGGCTGACGGCTTCACCATAGGGCGTCTGCCCCTGCCAAATCAGCGTTACTTTGTCTCCGCGCGCAATACTGGGGTAAGGCAACACCATCACCTGAACAGTGTCGGTGCCCAACGCGATAAGGTCGATCAGCTCGACAAACTCCCCTTTGACCAGCACCAGCGGGGCGGGTGGCGCATTGGGGTCGACGATGACTTCTGCATTGGCCGGCGGTGAGACCAGTGAGTAGTTATTGACCAGATCACGGATCTCGTAATTGATCACCAGCGCTTCGCCATCGCCCGCCGCGACCAGTGTTTCCCTGGGGACGGTGATGATCAGCGCGTTGCCCACCTGACTTTGCGTCAACGGTGGTTGCACCAGGCGAATGCCATTCCACATCACCACCAGTTCATCGCCCAAGGCCATGTTTTGCCAGGCGGGCACGGTCACGGTGACGGCAGTGTCCGGGGTGGTGATGAGTACCGGAAACACCACCGGTGGGCTGAGCCGGTCGTTGAGGTACGGCGTGGAGGTGTCGGTGTCCAGACCGCCTGGGATGGTCATCTTCACCAGCACAGTGCGATGAGGGGACTCACCAGTGCCTGTGCCAAGCGGGTCGTAGACGGTGTAGTAGGTTTCACCTGCGGGTTCTTTGATGTCCTTGGGGAAGACATTGAAGCTGATGAAGTTGCTGTCGAAATGCGACTGCTCAAGAGGGAATTTCTGCACTTCCACGCCATCCCAAAACAGCGTGACCAGGTTTCCGATATGGGCTTCAGGCGTATCCAGTTGCGCCTGAAGAACAACGGGCGCGGAAGGATCGTTCAAATCGTCGTGACCCAATCCAACACGGGTTGTCCCAAAATCGATAACGGGGATGGTCAGCGGTTGAAAGGCTAAAGTAGCGAATGATCTGGAGCTGGGCGGCTTTTGGTTGCTCATGATCTTCTTCCTTGATGTATTGGTTGCGGCGTGATGCAAAAAAAAGTGATCAGGCGCCGTGCAACCTCCGAATAATTTCTGTTGATTATTAGATCGGTATCAGTTGCGCCCGCACCTTAAGAACAGTGCGGGCGCACTGCGTTAGTTGCCGTCGATGGAGCAGATTCCGGTATGGCCAGGAACATCTAACGCAATCCTGATAAACAGCTGTTTGGCGTTGGTGGTGCCGCTGGCATTGGTAAAGGAGTAGTCCGTCGTTGACCCGTTACGACAAATGGCGCGAAGAATCGGGTTGTACGGCAAATCTATTTGGAAAAAGCCTGCGGTAAACTCCTCGGGCGTCAGGACGTGATCGGTTATCAGCACTTCAGTGCTAGGAATTTCCGGTCTTGGCGGGCTCCCTGGTAGCGGAATCGAGATGCCGCCTGACCGTCCCACAAACCTCAATGTGAGTGTGTCGCCGGCTGCAATGTTAGTGACATTAGTCAGCGGAATTCGGATCGGAGTTCCGTCAAGCCCACCTGGAGATGCTCGATTGATCAGCTGAGTGCCCGTGTCTTCGGGGAAGACAGCGACGGGAAGCTCCACTCCATTACCTGGCAAAAGTCCGGTTGATTCCACCAGAATGACCTTCACTGGCGACAGTGCTTCTGCCAGGTTTGGCGGTGGCAGTATGTCTCGAAGCACGCTATAGGTGACAGGAATGCTACCGGTACCGAAGCCGGTGATGATGGAGCCCGGGATAGTGATAGTAATGTCTGCACCCGCGTTTGCTGTCGTGATCGGGGTCGCAGGCGTTACAAGCGTGCCACCCCAACTGACTTGGACGCGGTCCCCGGCCAGCCAAATCTGTTGTCCATCGACACCCCGAAACGGAATGGTCGCCGTCGCATTGAGTGCTGGGCCAAAATCTGTCGGGGGAATTCTGTCGTTTGCGCCACCCGCGCTGACCAGCGTCAGCGGCAACAGGTTTTCGTGTACCGGCGTGAGAGGGTCCGGATCAGGTGTCGGGCCGGGGCTGCTGAGGTTGACGTCAACCAGCGTCAGTGGCGACAGGCCGCCTGTCAGCGTGCCGCGCTGCACCTCATAGCGGACATCTTTGTTAATCCCGCTGCCCTCAGCAATGACATTGGCGTAAGGCAACAGCACTGTCGCAAGGGGCTCAATCGAAGGGTCTGCTGTGTCGGCGGCAGTCAGAACGTAGGGCGGCATCCGGGTGTTGCCCCACAACACATAGATACGGTCACCCGCAGCAGGGTTATCGAATTGAGGGATTTGAACTTCGACCAGTGCGGCAGCGTCTTTTTGTGTCACCACGCCATGGTCGAGAAAGTCGGGCACGATCGGCGCAAGAAAATTGCCAGGGGCACCTGTCAGAAGGACGTCAATGCCAACAACCGGTGAGCGCGTGCTGATGTTTCCGGCGATGTCAGTGATGTTGTAGCCAAAATACTGCCGCACATTGCCAAGCGCCTCCATCTCGCTGACCAGAAAGTAAACCACCAGACCGTGGCCGCCAGGAACCGTGACTTCGTCGCTAAATCTCGCCGGCAAATAGCTGCCGTCGGCAAGAGCTTCGGAGGTACCTAACCACAAAGTGACCTTGTCACCCAGGTCCTCGCCGTACCATGCGGGGAGAGTGACTTCAATGCGATCGCCAACGACATCTGCCAACGTGATGCCGGACAATTGGTCTTCGGTAAATTCCAGAATGGGCATTTCACTTGCGGCGCTGCCCCCAGGGGCTTCCCGGTCTAAGACGATTTCTACCTGCAAACCTGAGAGCGCATCGCCTGTCCCCAACGGGTCCAAGACTCGGTAGTCCAGCTTCATTGTTTTGCTCTGTCCCTGGCTCGGGTATTCGGTGACGGGCAGCGTGAGCTCGTACACAGTATTCGGATCTGTTGCTTCCGCGAATGTCACGATGTGAACAGGCCCGATAGGCCTCGGGATAACGCGATCTGTCACTTCATAAAGCTGAATCTCATATTCTTCCGCGAACTCAGCCGGGTCGTTAGGGATGCGGATGATAATGGGGGCCGCGAGTGAGCTTACCGGCATAATGCCGTCTCGCAGGACCTCATCAGGCAGCAGCAGGGAAGGCAACGCGAGTACGCCTGCGTTTGTTCTTTTGACGGTAGAATACGTTTCGAACTTAGTCATGCTGATGGTGCTCCGTGATGAAAGTTATCGAGCGTCAATATCCACTTTGCAGGGATAAGTGCTCGGGCATTGCGGATCCATGTTCAATGCAGAGAGACGGTAAATTTAGCGGTCCGGCCTTGTGAGTCGTGCAGGCCATTTCACTAATACGGCAATTGATACCTCCCCTCTAGACGCTTCGTCGTTTAAACGAAGAGTGCTAATTTTTAGTAGGTTTTTTTGCCTGTGTCACCTGTCAAAAATGACAGTAAAAAGCACGGGCATTCAGAGGTGGCTCATGAATACCCCGTCTTTGCCGGTTCAGGCCGCTGTAAATAGCGTTAAGAGAGTCGTTTTATTTCGAATTAGTCTAGTTGCGTATATAGCGAATGGAGATAATTGTAATCGCGAGATGTTTTAAGGCGCATTAGTAGTGGCTGCTATTCTTTTTTAGGAAATTTCGCTATGTGCAAATTAATAAAGCGAATCCATAAAGTCAGCATGTCCTGAGCATTCGCCTTGAGTATTGAAAAAGGGGGAGGTGATGGGGTGAAGTGAGTTTGCCGCAGTCAGGGCATCGCTGGCGTTGAAAGGGAAAACTGCCTCAGGCATACAACAGGGAGTTGTTGTGATGAAAACTTATGGCGCTTGTTTTAACCGCAGCCAGCTGTCCATTGCCATTTGGCTGACCCTATCTATGAGCGCACCCGCCTTCGCGCTGACGATCGGACCGGGCGGTTCGGTAACGGTAAACAACGCAACTGCTGCGCAGACGTGGAACCTGACGGGCGCTAGGCTGACCATTGTCCCGGGAGGCTCCTCATTGGGTATCTCGGCGCAACAGGGTTCTACGGTCACGATGGATGGCGCCGCTGTGACGGCAACGGCTCCGACTATTCAGCTTAATTCGATCGGCCTAAGTCTGGTGAGCAGCACTGCAGCTATCACCAATACCAATCTAAGCTCCCTTAACGATGTTGGTCTTACGGTCAACGGGCTCACTACGGGTGGCCTAACGGGGTCCACAGCGAATGTTTCCAATAGCGCAGTCAGCGGATTCGGCCGTGGCGTCAACGTCTTTGGGAACAGCACCGCGACACTGGTCGGTTCGCAAATTACCGGTACTGGAACCAGCTATGGCGGGATTGTAGGGGACGGTGTAGGGCTGTCCGTCATCGGGGGGACGGCAGTCGTGCAGGGCAGCGCCATCACCGGGAGCAACCGTGGTGTGGTCATGGTCGCGGACCGAGGCACGATTATTTCGCCGTCGTTAACGCTGGACAACACCGCGGTAACGGGTACGACGGGTAGTGCGATGCTGATAGGCACGGTCGTGGGCAACGTTACCAACGCTACGGTGCTGGTACAAAACGGGTCAACCCTCAGTGGTGCTAACGGGGTGATGCTGGAGGTGGGGCAGGCGGCAACGGCCAGCCGGGCATCCAATGTCAACTTCACTGCCGACAACACCGCGTTGACCGGTGATGTACAGGTTATCCCTGGCTCAATTGCCGACATCACGTTGCGCAATAACACCCGCGTCGTTGGCAATATGACCAATATCAATAGCCTGAACATCGGCAGCAACTCAGCATTGACCGGCACGCTGACCAATGCGCAAGGCACAACCATCGATGCTACTTCGACGTTCAACATGATCAACGATTCGACGGTGGGCAATCTCAACCTTAACGGCGGCACTGTAGATCTGCGTGCGGGTAACAACGGTTTTCGGATCTTGAACGCTACAAGTTTGGCAGGGGCCGGGACTTTTGCACTGGGCACTGATCTGGCTGGGCATCTCAGCGATCTGGTCAATGTGACAGGAGAGGCCTCGGGCAGCCACAGCTTGCGGGTGCAGAACACAGGGGTTGATCCGATTGAAGAAGAGCATGCTCAGCAGGTGGTGCATACCGGCAGTGGGGATGCCGCATTCGCGGTAGTGGGGGGGCAGGTCGATGTTGGGACTTTCGTATACCGACTTGAAAAGCGGGGCACGGACTGGTTTCTGGTTCAGGCTAAAACCCAAGACCCCGGTATTCCGGTGGATCCTGAAAACCCCGTGGATCCGGTGGATCCAGTAAACCCCGTGGATCCGGTGGATCCAGTAAACCCCGTGGATCCGGTAGATCCCACCAATCCGATAGATCCTGTGAATCCAGTCGATCCAGTCGATCCCGTCGATCCTGGAGACGGCGGTAATCCGATCATTTCACCCAGCGCCCGGACGGTTATCGGGATATTCAGCGCAGCCCCGACCGTGTGGTATGGCGAGCTGGCCACCCTGCGCGCGCGAATGGGTGAGCTGCGCGATGGCCACGACCAGGGCGGCGGTTGGGTGCGTACGTATGGCAACAAATACAATATCTCCGCTACTGATCAGGTCAATTACACGCAAACCCAGCAGGGCATTTCGTTTGGCGCCGATCTGCCTGCCTCCAATAACGGCGGTCAATGGCTGATCGGCGTCATGGGCGGTTACAGCAGTTCGCAGTTGAACCTGGAACAGGGGAGTAACGGCCGGATAAACAGCTACTACGTAGGGGCCTACAGCACCTGGATCGCCGACAGTGGTTATTATGTGGACGCGATTATCAAAGCCAACCGTTTTCAGAATAAAGCCGATGTGCGAATGAGCGACGGCGTCAAAGCCAAAGGTGACTATGACAACTATGGTATCGGCGGTTCGGTTGAGGCGGGCAAACACATAAAATTTGCCAGTGACTGGTTTATCGAGCCCTACCTCCAAGCTTCGGCACTTTGGGTTCAAAGCGACGACTACTCGCTGGATAACGGGTTAAGCGCACGCAGTAACAAGGCTGATTCTTTTCTTGGAAAAGTCGGTACGCATATAGGTCGAACCATTGCTCTGGACAAGGGAGGCTTCGTGCAGCCTTATGTAAAAGTCGCAGCCGCGCATGAGTTCGCCCGCAATAATGAAGTTCGCGTGAACCGCAGCACGTTCAGTGATGATTTATCCGGCACGCGAGGCGAATTGGGGGCGGGGATTGTGGCCCAATTGTCCGATGTCCTGCAGGTGCACGGGGATATCGATTACAGCAACGGTGAGAATATCGAGCAGCCATGGGGAGTGAATATCGGGCTGCGCTACAGCTGGTAGAAAGGGGAAAGGTGCAATTCAGGCTTGGCAGTTTCGGTTTGCCGCCGCAGGACGTTTATCGTCACTGTGAAACAGTGTCGGTAAGTTCCTGCCATGGAGACGCCGTTGGACTACCCAGGTTGAATAATTTGCGCTTGCAAATAAGGAAATGTCCTACATGTTATGCGGAATTGTCCTAGCGATGTTTGTAGTCCTTTTCTGTCCAATAGCGCCCTCTTTTCGGCGACAAGCACGTTAGCGTGTTCAGAGGGCGGTAAATCTTTATGCAAGGCCAGTGCAAAGTTTCAGGTAGGGGGCAGCTGTGGCTCGCTGCTATTTTGGGTTCCACGCTAGCTTACGACGTGGCCTTGGCTCGCGACTTAGGACCCGGTGGTAGCGCTACTGTTACCGCCGGCAGCGCTATCGAAGAATGGACTCTGGAATCTGCAATCCTCAAGGTCGCTCCTGGCGGTGCAACTCAAAGCATCGCTGCTCGCAATGGCTCGCAAGTCAATATCGACGGTGGGACAGTCCGCAGTCAGGGCAGCGCGGGCCTGACGCTCGAAGGCAGCACGGCCACGATTAACAATGCCCATATCACCGCAACCAATGTGACCTCCTCGAAGACCGAAAGCAGCTTTGGGCTGCTACTGTTTCAGCTTGGATCGAACTCCGGCCCCTCCGTCGCTAATGTCTTTAATAGCGAGATTTCCGGTGTAGGACGTGGAGTGAGTGTATTCGACGCATCATCCGTGTTCCTGACCGACTCCATCGTAAAGGGTAACGACGGGCTAGATACCAATGGCCCGATTTCCGGTGGCGTAGGGATCGTCCTGGGCGCCGGCAATGCAGTGCTTTCTGGAAGCACAGCGGTGGGGGACAACAACGGCGCAGTGCTGTTTTCAGACACCGTAGGGCAGGTAGCGACGCAATCCACTCTTAAAATCGACAATGGATCGCAAATCATCGGATTGACGGGCAGTGCCATTCTTGTAAGCCATGCGCGCGGTCTCGATGTGCCGACTGTTATTGATGTCGCTAATGGGTCCACGCTGCAGGGCGGCAATGGCGTGATTCTGGAAGTAGAGAAAGGCGCTATTGCAGAATTCAATGTCACTAACAGTCAACTCATCGGTGACGTGCTGGTCAGCGATGATTCCACCGCGCATCTCTCACTGGCCAATAACTCCAGCCTCACGGGCACCATCACTAACCCGACCAGCCTGAATATCGATGGCACTTCTGCCTGGGTGATGGAGGACGACTCCACCGTCGGCAAGCTCGGCCTGAATGGCGGTTCGGTTGACCTGCGCGGTACATCGCAAGGTTTTCACACGCTGAACGTTGAGGAACTGTCCGGCGCAGGCACCTTTGCGCTGGGGACTGATCTTGCAGCTCAGAACGGTGACTTCCTTAATGTCACGGGCAGTGCCACCGGCGCCCACCAATTGCTGGTGCAAAACACCGGCGTTGATCCGCTTCAGGATGCCGCCCCTCAGCAGGTCGTACACACCGCAAGCGGCGACGCACAGTTTTCGCTGATCGGTGAAAAAGTCGATTTCGGAACCTTCGCTTACGAACTGCAACAGCAGGAAAACGCTACCGGTGGCGCCGACTGGTCACTGGTGCAAACCGAAGAAGTGTCCGCCGCTTCGCGCTCGGTCATTGGTCTGTTCAGCGCAGCGCCCACTGTCTGGTACGGCGAAACCTCAACCCTGCGCAGCCGCATGGGCGAAGTGCGTAACGGCCAGGCCGAGGGCGGAGGCTGGATGCGCGCTTACGGCAACAAGTTCAACATGTCCGCAGGCTCGCAAGTTGCCTATTCGCAACAGCAGCAGGGCATTTCCTTTGGTGTCGATGCACCGATGAAAAGCAGCAACGGCCAGTGGTTGGTCGGTTTGATGGGCGGTTACAGCAAGTCCGATCTGGACCTCAAAGAAGGCACCAAAGGCAAGGTTGATAGCTTCTACGTCGGTGCCTACAGCACTTGGCTGGCGGAAGACGGCTTCTATATCGATGCGTTGATCAAGGCTAACCGCTTTCAAAACGCCTCGGACGTGGTAATGCGCGACGGCCAGAAGTCCAAAGGCAAATACACCAACCACGGTGTGGGTGCTTCGGTGGAAGCAGGTAAGCACATTCAGCTTAAGGAAGAATGGTTCGTGGAGCCTTTCGCGCAAGTGACCGGCCTGTGGGTCAGCGGCCAGGATTACGATCTGGACAACGGCATGGACGCGAACAGCAATAAAGCTGATTCGATGCTGGGTAAGGTCGGGACCAGTGTCGGGCGCAAGTTCGCGCTCAAGGATGGCGGTTTCTTACAGCCTTACGTGAAAGTGGCGGCGGCACATGAGTTCGTCACCAGCAACCAGGTGAGCATTAACGGCAATCGTTTTCACAACGACCTGTCCGGCTCGCGCGCCGAATTGGGCGCAGGCGTTGCTGCTCAGTTGACCGACAAGCTGCAGCTGCATGCGGACTTCGATTACATGAAGGGCAACAACATCGAACAACCTTGGGGCGTCAACGTAGGGTTGCGCTACAACTGGTAACGCGATGCTGTTCATGACCATGTGAATCAGGGGCCCAAGTGGCCCCTTTTTCATGTCGGTCACTGCTGTCCTGAACGCTTTGGGCACTGGGAGCTTAGAAAAACCTCCAGGCTTGTGTCACCAAACAACCAGGCAGTCGGTCTATGCTGTGGGCGGCACAAAAGCTGCTTTAACAAAGATGGGGCGACAGCCGTGCGGCACTCAATCGGCCTACCCCCTACTCGCTGGCAGAGGATTGCCGTATAACGAGCAACATTCGCGTGTTTGGCAACGAAGGACCCCCAATAAAAGCTGATGAAGACTCCTAAACGCATTGAACCCCTGATCGAAGACGGTCTGGTCGACGAGGTGCTGCGCCCGCTCATGAGTGGTAAAGAGGCAGCTGTTTATGTGGTGCGCTGTGGCAATGAGCTGCGGTGTGCCAAGGTTTACAAGGAGGCGAATAAACGTAGTTTCCGTCAGGCAGCGGAGTATCAGGAAGGCCGAAAGGTACGCAACAGCCGTCAGGCTCGCGCGATGGCCAAGGGTTCGAAGTTCGGACGCAAGGAAACCGAAGACGCGTGGCAGAACGCCGAAGTGGCGGCGCTGTTCCGTCTAGCGAGTGCTGGCGTGCGTGTGCCCAAGCCGTATGACTTCCTCGAAGGCGTGCTGCTGATGGAATTGGTGGCCGATGAGTACGGCGATGCAGCGCCGCGTCTGAATGACGTGACACTGGAGCCGGATCAGGCGCGCGAATATCACGCGTTCCTGATTCAGCAGATCGTGCTGATGTTGTGTACCGGTCTGGTGCACGGTGACCTGTCCGAGTTCAATGTGCTGCTGACGCCGACAGGCCCTGTGATCATCGACTTGCCTCAGGCGGTGGATGCAGCGGGCAACAACCACGCGTTCAGCATGCTGGAGCGCGACGTGGGCAACATGGCGTCGTACTTCGGCCGTTTCGCGCCGGAGCTCAAGGCCACGCGTTTCGCCAAGGAAATGTGGTCGTACTACGAAGCCGGTACGCTGTCGCCTGCGACCGTACTGACCGGTGAGTTCGACGAGCCCGAAGACCTTGCCGATGTTGGCGGTGTGTTGCGCGAGATCGAAGCGGCGCGGCTGGATGAAGACCGTCGTCAGGCGGTTCGTGCGGCGGATGATGCGCCACCGAACAAAACCGAAGAGCCGCCTCCGCCATGGATGCAGTGATCGGCGTATGACAAAAAACCGGCTAAGGCCGGTTTTTTGTTGGAGCCAGCCTTGCGCCGTTGTGTAGGAGCCAACTTGTTGGCGAAGCGACAGGCGCGGTGTGTCTGGGATCACGTTTCGCGAACAAGTTCGCTCCTACAGGTTGTGCCTCATTTGCAACACCCACCCGACTCCAAGTCATTGAGAATAGGACAGTCCGGGCGATCATTGCCCTGACAATGCTCCACCAGCTCCTGCAACGTATCGCGCAGGGCGGTCATCTCGATGATCTTTTGATTCAAATCATCGACGTGCTGGCGCGCGAGGGCTTTGACGTCGGCGCTTGCCCGGCCTCGGTCCTGCCACAGCGTCAGCAGCTTGCCGACTTCCTCCAGCGAAAAGCCCAGATCCCGCGAGCGCTTGATGAATGCCAACGTGTGCAGATCATCCTGGCGATACAGCCTGTAACCCGCTTCAGTGCGGTGCGCAGCCGGGAGCAAATTGATGGATTCGTAGTACCGAATCATCTTCGCGCTCAGGCCACTGGTTTTTGCGGCTTGGCCGATATTCATTGCGCGTCTCCTTCGATATCCGGTTTCCAGGTTTTGAGTAGCAGCGCATTACTTACGACGCTGACGCTGGACAGGGCCATCGCAGCCCCCGCCAGCACCGGGTTGAGCACGCCAAATGCCGCCAGCGGAATGCCGATCAGGTTATAAACGAACGCCCAGAACAGGTTCTGGCGGATCTTTGCGTAGGTCCGGCGACTGATGTCCAGCGCGGCCGGGACCAGCCTCGGATCACCGCGCATCAGTGTGATGCCCGATGCGTGCATGGCGACGTCGGTGCCACCGCCCATCGCAATGCCAATGTCAGCGGAAGCCAGCGCGGGGGCATCGTTGATGCCGTCGCCGACCATGGCGACGACGCCCGATTCTTTCAGCTTTACCACCGCTGCTGCTTTGTCGGCGGGCAGCACTTGAGCCTTTACATCCTTGATCCCCAGAGCATCCGCCACCACCTTGGCGCTGCCCTGATTGTCCCCCGTCAACATATGGCTGCTGATGTGGCGGGCAGTCAGCTGTTTGATCGCCTGCGCTGCGCCGGGTTTAAGCGTGTCACCGAAGGCGAACAATCCCATCACCGAGGGCTGTGAGCCCAATTTGATCAACCAGGACAACGTGCGGCCTTCGGCCTCCCAGTTCGCAGCGATCTCGGCCAGTGCGCCCGGTTGCAGGCCACTTTCTTCCAACAGTCGAATATTACCCAGGGCTAACTCAACACCGTGCACGGTTCCGGCGATCCCGCGTCCGGCCAGCGAGCGGCTGTTCTGGACAGTGTCCAGCGTCAGGCCACGTTCTCGGCAGGCATCCAGCACCGCTTTCGCCAACGGGTGCTCACTGCCGCGCTGCAAGGCGCCGGCCTGTTGAAGCAGAGCGGTTTCGTCTCCGTCCACAGCGAGCATGTTTGTAATGCGCGGCGTGCCGGAGGTCAGCGTGCCGGTCTTGTCGAACACAACGGTTGTGACTTCATGGGCCCGCTCCAGCGCTTCGGCGTCTTTGATCAGAATCCCATGGCGCGCCGCGACGCCGGTCCCGGCCATGATCGCGGTGGGTGTTGCCAAGCCCAAAGCGCAGGGGCAGGCGATGACCAGCACCGTGACGGCATTGATCAGCGCTGTCTCCAGCGAAACACCCACCAGCAACCAGCCAACCAACGTCACTGCGGCGATTCCCAGCACCACCGGGACAAATACCCGACTGACTTTATCCACCAGCTTTTGAATAGGGGCCTTGGCCGATTGCGCATCCTCGACCAGACGAATGATCCGCGCCAACACGCTTTCGCTGCCCAGCGCCAAAGTTTTGATCAGCAGCCGACCTTCGCCATTGATCGCGCCACCCGTGACTTTGTCGCCCGGCTGCTTGGGCACCGGCAGACTTTCGCCGCTGATAAGTGCCTCGTCGGCATGGCTTTGGCCCTCGACTACCTCGCCGTCCACTGCAAAGCGCTCGCCGGGTTTGACCAGAACCACGTCATTCAACATCAGTGCACTGATCGCGACCTCACGTTCCTGGCCGTCCACGACCTGAATGGCGCGCTCCGGACGCAACGCTTGAAGGGAGCGAATGGCGCTAGACGTCTGTCGCTTAGCACTGCTTTCAAGGTATTTGCCCAACAGCACCAGGGCGATGACGACTGCAGAGGCTTCGAAATACAGGTGCGGCATCGTGTTCGGCGCGGCCATCGCCCATTGATAAACGCTCAGGCCATAACCGGCGCTGGTGCCCAAAGCAACAAGCAGGTCCATGTTGCCAGCGCCGGCGCGGACGGCTTTCCAGGCAGCGATGTAAAAGCGCGCGCCGAGGATGAACTGCACCGGCGTCGCCAGCGCAAATTGTGCCCAACTCGGGAGCATCCAGTGAACGCCAAAAGGTGTTAGCAGCATGGGGACGATCAACGGCAGCGCCAGCGCGATGGCGGCCAGCAACACCCAACGCTCGACGTGATGACGTTGCTGCTGACTGGCGGCTTGTAGCGCTGGGTCTTGCAAAAGGCTTGCGCCGTAGCCCGCTTTGTCGACGGCGGCGATCAGGCTTTGGGGGTCGATTGAATCAGCTACTTCAACGCGGGCGCGTTCATTGGCCAGGTTCACGCTGGCGCTTGTCACACCGGGGACCTTGCGCAGCGCACGTTCGACGCGGCCGGCGCAACTGGCGCAGGTCATGCCGGTGATGGGCAGGTCGAAGGTGGCAGGATGGGGCATGGGACGGTGCTCCTTGAGGGCGGATGCCTGCAAGGATCAACCTTGCCATACGGACAAGGTCAAGTCGCGTTCTGGCTAGTAATTGAGCTCGGCCTTTTTTAAGTACATCCCGTTTGGCCCCGAAGCGATACGGAATTTGAGCACGTCACCGGCATTGATATGAATGCGTGAACTGTTCTGCGCCTCAATCCCCGGCGAACAGCCCGGCGTCTGGGTTGGCAGCACGCGCAAGCGCACCGAAATGTCGCCGGTTGGCAAATTGAACGAGGTCGATTGCTCTTGAAACAGACGGCCGACCAATTGGTCCTGCATGAAAATGCCGATTTCGCAGGGGCTCGCGACTTCGAGGCGCTCCCGGGAAATAATCAGCACGCCGTAATCCTGATCGGCCTGAGCCCAGGATGCGCAAATCGACAGGCCAATAAAACTGAAAAGGCGAAGGGCTGACCCGCGCATGACTGATTCTCCAGAGGTGACGGTGATTGCTGCACTTTCGCTCACCGATAACACGATTACCAGCCCGGCAGGACAAACCAAAACTTGACCTTGCCGTTGGGGGAAGGTCGAACATTTGGGCATCAAACAGCGCTATCTCGAGTAAGGAGTCACGACATGCAGATTTTCAGCGTTCAGGGCATGACCTGTGGGCATTGCGTCAAAGCGGTCACCAACGCGATTAAGGCGGACGACCCGAGTGCCGATGTGCAGGTCGATCTGGCCAAGGGCGAGGTCAGCGTGCACAGCGTGCTGGCCAATGACCGGCTTATCGGTTTGATCGAGGAAGAAGGCTACAGCGCGCAACTCGTGTGAATTTGCAGCGGACTTTCTGGGCTGACAAAAATCCTATGTGGGAGCGGACCTGTCCGCGAAGAGGGCGGTACAGTCGGTACGTCTGCATCGTCCTTTAGTCAGTCTTCGCGGACAGGTCCGCTCCCACGGGTTTTGTGGTCACTGACTAATAGTCGGTGATTCCACATCTCCCACAAGTCCGCATATTGGCTAGTAGTGATACCACTTCAGCTCTAGCATCACTTCATTCACCGGCGACGTCATCTGGCTGAATTCGCGTTGCGCACTCAGGCGCAGACCGAGGTTGCGCGACAACTCCCACTGCTGATTAAGGCTGATGTTGCGACGGATCTCGCCGTTGGTGAAGTAATCGCCCTTGGTTTCCAGGCTGAAATTACCCAGCGGATTACGCCACAGTACCCCGGTATTGAACCCAGCCGCCGGCGACACCAGCGCTGAAAAATCATTGTTGTGCTCAACCCGCACGGTGCCCAGTGCAAAGCCCAACACATCTTCGCCCAGCTTCCATGTACCGCCCGCACCGCCGTTCACCTGGCTGACCAGATTCTCGTCGCCGTGCTTGCCCAGCACCCGCTCCAGACCGCCGCGCACTTGCCATGACCAAGGCTGCAGCAACTCATTACGCGGGGTCAGCGAGCGAATGGTCGCCAGATCCAGTTGCTGCACCTGCCAACGATTGCCTTCGTATTGACGCAACTTCAGTTGAAGAATCTCGATCTGCGCACCCAACGGGAAACCGTATGCGTTGTCGTTAAGGTCGTGGTACGCCATGCGCAGGCCGTATTCGCCGAACGCCTTGCCGTCACGGCTGCCCGCGCCGAGCTGCCAGGTCCGGGATTCATGGCCGTCTTCCGGTAAGCCCGGTCGCTCGATCTCCAGCGGCGGTGGCGGGTTTTTGCTGATTGAACGCAGCAAATCGAAACTGCGCTGCGACGCCACCGGGTCACGCTCTTGGCCATTGGCGCGATAGCGTTCCAGGCGATACGCGGCGTCCTGAATCAGCGCACGCCGCTCCTTTGGCAATGCCTGGTAATCAGGCGTTTGCAATTGTTTTTGATCCGCGCTGACTTTCAGCACCCACTGCTGCTCGTCGCTATTGAGCGGCTCGGCACGGCTCAGCAACTCACGCTCGCGGGAGGGGCGGTAATCGATCTTTTCCACCAATCCAGCGTCCTGAATGGCGCGCACGGTGTCAGTCGGAATGGCGGTCAGCTGAAACTTGCTGGTCAGGTCCAGACCAGGACGCGCGACTTGTAGCAACTCCAGCAGGCGATATGAGCAGTTTTCGTCGAAGAAGAAATACCCGAAACGGATCTGTTTCAATTCCCACACATGCTCGACCATGCGCTGGGTTTCGACGGGTGTCAGATTCAATCGGTATTCCCACAGATCGCGGTTCTCAAGGCTACGGTATTCGGAGAGTTTGTCCTGATATGGCACCAGCGCGAATAGGCCGGGGTAACCGCCCATCAAGCCTTTCCACGCGTACAGAATGCTGTTGTCCGAACCTTCGATATAAGCGCCGAAGTTGATCGCGTAGCTCAACAACGCCGTCTTGTTAGCCTGTACGCCAGCCTGATCAACGCGCAATAACGTGTGGCCGAACATCGACGAAGGGCTGTTCAAATAGGCCGCGGGAAAGATCAACACCGTGCTGTCCGGCGCCACGTCCTTGAACCACTGGTTGAATTCCTTGCAGTCCACCGTCGGCAAATCGGTGAGTTGAAGCTCATTGCGAAGCCAGCGGGTACGTGAAGGATAAACGCACTGAGCGTGGGCATTTTCCTGCCCTGCAATGACCGGCTTGTAGATCGCCTGGAGCGTGGCGCCGAGTTCGGCAGCCGGGTCATGCTCGCCATTTTTTGCGAGAAAGAATTTTTGGTCATCCACATAGCTGCGCCAGCCGCCAAACTTGCCAGGCGTGTAATGACCTATTGAAATCCAGAACGGTGTATTGGCCAATTGCTGCAAACGATTGTTGTCGACGTGGGGCGCGGCAAACAGCGGGGCGCACACACAGAGTGCCAGCCAGGCAAGGCGTTTGAGCATAGATAGGCAACTAGTCAGGGATAGACGAAATGCGTTGAATGCCTGCCTTCCGGGCGGAAGGCAGGCGTGCCGACTTTAAGCCTGGGAAGCGTATTTCGCCAGAGCCGGATCGTTCTTCAGTACGTTGACGGTGTTGTCGTGGACATCTTGCGCCGTGGCATCAGCCTTGGTGAAGATCTGCTGGTAGTGCTCGTGGGTGACTGCGGCGAAATGCGCACGGTCTTCCGGTGCAACGCCCAACACGACCGCGTAAGTCGTCAGTGCTTCGCCCTGGCCCATCGCCATGTCTTTGGACAGCTCATCCATCATGCCATTCATGGCCAGCCAGGATTTGCCGCCGTAGGTCAGTGCTGCGTTAGTGGAGCAGCCGTTGGTGCCGGAGGTCATACCGAACGTGGCGTTACCCGAGGTACCGTTGGTGGTGGATGCGAGGAAGTGAGCTGGTGTGCCACGTTGACCTTCAAACAGCATGTTGCCCCAGCCACAGTCCGGGCCGCCTGGCGCTTGGGCCATGGCGTTGATGGACACAGCGGCGAAGAGAGTACCAAGAAGAATCCGTTTCATAGCTTTGTTCTCTTTTGTATTCAACCAAGGGTCGGATCCTGGCCGATGACTGCACCAGGGCGGGCCAGTTACTTGTTTACCGTCCGCGCAAGTTGGAGTTTAGGCACAGTAGGAACGTTCCGTGGTTTATTACAGAAAGTTCCTTCCAAGCCGCAGGAATAGAGCCAAGAGACAGGTTCTCCAGCTGAAACTACATTCGGCCTTTTCCTGCCTTGCCAGTGTGGTGCGACGAGCGCCAGAATGCGCCCATCTGCCCCGCCTGACGTAAGGATGTCCGATGCCCGATTCTGTTGCTGCCAGCTTGCGACTAGCGCCCGAAGCGCTGACCCGTCCCTTTTCCGCTGAACAGTTCAGCTTCACGACAACCAACGATCTTGAACCCTTTCGCGGCGTGCTCGGCCAGGAACGAGCGGTCGAGGCTCTGCAGTTCGGTGTGGCCATGCCGCGCCCCGGTTACAACGTGTTCGTCATGGGCGAGCCCGGCACTGGCCGGTTTTCGTTCGTAAAGCGCTACCTCAAGGCCGAAGGCAAGCGCATGCAGACCCCCTGCGACTGGGTCTACGTCAACAACTTCGATGAGCCGCGCGAGCCTAAAGCTCTAGAGTTGCCACCGGGCAGCGCCAGTGCCTTCATCATCGACATCAACGGCTTGGTCGACAACTTGCTGGCGACCTTTCCGGCGGTGTTCGAACACCCGTCCTACCAGCAAAAGAAAAGCGGCATCGACCGCGCCTTCAATCAGCGTTACGACCGCGCGCTCGATGTCATCGAGCGGCTGGCCCTGGAAAAGGGCATTGCGCTGTATCGCGACAACACCAACATCGCCTTCACCCCGATGGCCGATGGCAAGGCACTGGACGAGGCGGAGTTTTCGCAACTGCCTGAAGCGGAGCGCGAGCGCTTCCACGAGGACATTTCGTCCCTGGAAGAGCGTTTGAACGAAGAACTCGCCAGCCTGCCGCAGTGGAAACGCGAATCCAGCAACCAGATGCGTCAACTCAATGAAGAGACCATCACCCTGGCATTGCAGCCTTTGCTAGCGCCGCTGTCGGAGCACTATGCCGAAAACGCTGCGGTCTGCGCTTATCTGCAGGCGATGCAGGTCAATCTGCTGAAAACGGTGGTCGAGCAACTGGTCGACGACAGCAAGCCTGACGCTCAGGCTCGGATCATGCTGGAAGAGCAGTACGTGCCGAGCCTGGTGGTCGGGCACTCTGCCAGCGGCGGCGCGCCGGTAGTGTTCGAGCCGCACCCGACTTACGACAACCTGTTCGGGCGCATTGAATACAGCACCGATCAAGGCGCGCTCTACACCACCTATCGCCAGCTGCGTCCGGGTGCTTTTCATCGCGCCAACGGCGGCTTTCTGGTGCTCGAAGCCGAGAAGATGCTCAGCGAGCCGTTCGTGTGGGATGCGCTTAAACGCGCCTTGCAATCACGCAAGCTGAAGATGGAATCGCCGTTGGGCGAGCTGGGTCGTCTGGCGACCGTCACCCTGACCCCGCAAGTGATTCCGCTGGCAGTCAAAGTCATCATCATCGGCGCGCGTTCGCTGTATTACACGCTGCAGGACCTTGATCCGGACTTCCAGGAGATGTTCCGGGTGCTGGTGGATTTCGACGAAGACATCCCAATGGTCGATGAAAGCCTGGAGCAGTTCGCCCAGCTATTGAAAACCCGGACGTCGGAAGAGGGCATGGCGCCGTTGACCGCCGATGCGGTGGCACGTTTGGCTACCTACAGCGCGCGGCTCGCCGAACACCAAGGTCGTTTGTCGGCGCGTATCGGTGATCTGTTTCAGCTGGTCAGCGAGGCGGATTTCATTCGCAGCCTGGCCAATGACGAACGTACCGACGCAGGTCATATCGAGCGCGCGCTTAAAGCTAAGGCCACGCGCACCGGGCGGGTCTCGGCGCGAATTCTCGATGACATGCTTGCTGGCATCATTCTGATCGACACCACAGGCGCGGCGGTCGGCAAGTGCAACGGTCTGACGGTGCTTGAAGTGGGCGATTCGGCATTCGGTGTGCCGGCGCGCATTTCCGCGACGGTTTACCCGGGCGGTAGCGGTATCGTGGATATCGAGCGTGAGGTCAATCTTGGCCAGCCGATCCACTCCAAAGGCGTGATGATCCTCACCGGCTACCTCGGCAGCCGTTACGCGCAGGAATTCCCGCTGGCAATCTCGGCGAGCATAGCCCTGGAGCAATCCTATGGTTACGTGGACGGTGACAGTGCTTCATTGGGCGAGGTTTGTACGCTGATTTCGGCCTTGTCGAAAACCCCGCTCAAACAGTGCTTTGCGATCACCGGTTCCATCAACCAGTTCGGCGAAGTGCAGGCGGTAGGCGGGGTCAACGAGAAGATCGAAGGCTTCTTCCGACTGTGCGAAGCGCGCGGTCTGACAGGCGAGCAGGGCGCAATCATTCCTCACGCCAACGTCACCACGCTGATGCTCGATGAGAAAGTGCTGCAAGCGGTGCGTGATGGCAAATTCCATGTCTATGCGGTGCGGCAGGTGGACGAGGCGCTGAGTTTGCTGGTCGGGCAACCGGTGGGCGAGGCCGATGAAGACGGCCAATTCCCGGACGACAGCGTGAACGGCCGGGTGGTGGATCGTCTGCGCGATATCGCTGAAATGCTCAGCGAAGAGGATCTGAAAGAGTTGGAAAAAGAGCCGCCACAATTACAGCCAGAGCTGAAAAGCTGAGGCGTTGACGTCAACAAAATGGGCGCATGATGGCTAAATGACCATTCGGCGCCCATTTTGTTTTCAGCCTTTTCGAAGGGGGTAATTCTTCTATATTGTCTCGGTACCACAGTTGTCAAAAGGACTGACGCGCCTCCATTGCAGTAAGAGGCGAACACTGTAGCTACCGAGGAGCTCGCCATGCCGCGCAGCCTCTGTCTCACTCGCCAATGCCTGGGTCTGGTGACCCGAATCGAATGTGTGATCCGCCCGCTGTCTGGCGATAATGGTATGTGGACATTACTGTTCGCTGCCGGAATGGCTGGAGAACAACCCACCGCTCTCAAGGCTCAGGGGCCGTTTCATGGTCCTGTCGCTGCTGAGTCCGTTCTGGATGCGATTGCCGAGAGCCTTACGCTGCACGGCTACCAAACCGCTGAAGAAATACCGATCTGGAGTCTTCACCTGCAAGGTGAGCTGCGAAGGATCAACAACGGCGCCGGGCAAAGTCAGCGATCGTCTCCCGTGAGCTAACTTTGCGTTCAGCGCCCATAACCGATGCTCCGCACGTGTTTTCCTGTCATCAGGGTTGTCGTGCGGCGCTGGCGTCTGATTTGTAACTGACCTGGCTTAATTGTTTCAATAAGTGTCTTCACTTGTTGCCTGCCAATACCTACGCCCTATACTCGCGGGCTTGTTAATGACCTGTGAGTTTCAATGGAACGCTTTTTCGAAAATGCCATGTACGCGTCGCGCTGGTTGCTGGCGCCGATCTATTTTGGTCTGTCTCTTGGGCTGTTGGCGCTGGCGCTGAAGTTCTTTCAGGAGATATTCCACGTTATCCCCAATGTCTTCGCGCTGGCTGAATCGGACTTGATTCTGGTCTTGCTGTCGCTGATCGACATGGCGCTGGTGGGCGGCTTGTTGGTCATGGTGATGATTTCCGGGTACGAAAACTTCGTCTCGCAACTCGACATCGATGACAGCAAGGAAAAGCTCAGCTGGCTGGGCAAGATGGACTCGACCTCTCTGAAAATGAAGGTTGCTGCGTCCATCGTCGCCATTTCCTCGATCCACCTGCTGCGCGTGTTCATGGATGCCAAGAACATCGAGCCGCAATACCTGATGTGGTACGTGATCATTCACATGACCTTCGTGATCTCCGCGTTTGCCATGGGTTATCTGGATAAGCTGACCAAGCATTGATGCTGGTTTCTCCGTAGGAGCGCGCTTGCCCGCGATTGCAGTCTGCCTGCGACATATTTGGTGACGACGCGCCGTTATCGCGAGCAAGCTCACTCCTAAAGCATTGATTCGTGCCCTGTTGGAGCGAGGCTTGCCCGCGAAGCTAGCAACTCGGTTTTGGATATTTTCCCAACACCAGGTTGTCAGCTTCGCGGGCAAGCGCGCTCCTACAAACCAACGTTAGGCCCGCAGCAAACAGACCAGCGGCAGGCTTTTGGCTTGTAGTTGAGCGTTCATCAGCGAGACTTGTAGCTCGCCCATCGCTGCACAAGATCGTTGAGGATTTGCTCATGAACTTGCAGGAACTGAACACCCACGCCACAGCCGGTCATATCGACGAACTGAACCTCATCTCGATCGAAGGCGGTATCTATTTGCTCGAAGCGCGTATGCATGGCGCCGCTCACCCGCTGCGCGATGCACATGGCAAAACCCTGCACCTGCGCTCGGTCGAGCACGCGCGGGATTTGTTACACGCCCTGCCGCCGATACCTTTCCATCTGGTCCATGCCGTGGTCCACGACGAAATGTGCGGCATGCACGGTACCGACGAGCAAACGGTACGCGTGCCGATGTCCATCCGCTCGGCGTGGTCGTGAGTACCACAGTCTCTGACCGCGCTGGCCTGTCTAGGGCCGTTTGACCAATTGTGCTAGGCTGCTCGGCCTTTTGGTTCGGGGCGCCTGCAGGCGCTCTTTAAGCGGAGCAGTGTTATGTCCGAAGTCCTTCTGTCCACCGACGAAACCCGCGTCAGCTACGGCATTGGCCGTCAGTTGGGCGACCAACTGCGCGACAACCCGCCACCGGGTGTCAGCCTGGACGCCATCCTGGCAGGCCTGACCGACGCATTCGCCGGTAAACCAAGCCGTGTAAGTCAGGAAGAAATGGCTGCGAGCTTCAAAGTCATTCGCGAAATCATGCAGGCCGAAGCCGCCTCCAAGGCTGAAGCGGCTGCTGGCGAAGGTCTGGCTTATCTGGCCGAAAACGGCAAGCGCGAAGGCGTTACCACGCTGCCATCGGGTCTGCAGTTTGAAGTGCTGACTTCAGGCGATGGCGCCAAGCCAACGCGCGATAGCCAGGTGCGTACTCACTACCACGGCACTCTGACCGACGGGACTGTGTTCGACAGTTCTTACGATCGTGGCGAGCCTGCTGAGTTTCCGGTCGGCGGCGTTATCGCGGGCTGGACCGAAGCCCTGCAACTGATGAACGCCGGCAGCAAATGGCGTCTGCACGTTCCGAGCGAGCTGGCTTACGGCGCTCAAGGCGTTGGCAGTATCCCGCCGCACAGCGTGCTGGTGTTTGACGTTGAGTTGCTGGACGTTTTGTAAGGCTTCGCAGCGGTAAGTTTCAAGCCTCAAGCTGCAAGTAGATTGGTTGCTGGACGGGCCTTTTTGGTCTGTTCAGCAACATCTGATTGATTTCATCTGTCAGTGAAGTTCCAGGCCGGGGCGCAATGCCCGGGCGTAACAAAATAGAAACAGGCTGCGCACCATCTCCTTCTGAACACCTGGCTCGCATGAGCTGAGACTGTTGACGTCCAGATCCCCTTGATCCATTAACTCATCCAGTGCGTCCTCGTGCAGTACTGCGCAGACTTCGCCAGTTTCGCGGTGCAGGATTCGCAAGTATGGGTGCGGCCGATCCAGCCAAGCGTCGATGAGATAGGTCATGTTCGTTCTCCTTGATGTGTCCAATGAGAATAATTCCTATCCATTAAATAGCAAGGATCTATTTGAGATTTGTTCGCATTTGAGACGGTCGGTTGATCTGTATCACGTTCACGGCCTTTCTGTTGGGGCGAACTTGCTCGCGAAGCGTCGTACCTGATACACCGGTTTAATCCTTCGCCAACCAGTTAGCTCCTACAGATTGCCGGCCACAAAAAAGCCCGTCGCAAGGACGGGCTTAGGCGGAGCAGGGCAGCGATCAGTGAGTGCGCGCTACGGCGAACTCACTCAGCTCGATCAGCGCGTCCTTGTATTCGCTGGCTGGCAGTGCGTCCAGGCAGGCGATGGCTCGGGCGGCGTAGTCGCGGGCCAGTTTTGCCGTGTAATCCAGCGCACCTGCGTTTTCAACGGCCTCGCGGATACTTTCGAGGTCTTCAAGGCCGCCTTTTTGAATAGCCTGTCGAACCAGTGCGGCCTGTTCGGGCGTACCTTCTCGCATGGCGTAGATCAGCGGCAAAGTCGGTTTGCCTTCTGCTAGATCATCGCCGACGTTTTTACCGAGGGTTTCGGCGTCGCCGCGATAATCGAGAAGGTCATCGACCAACTGGAAAGCAATGCCGAGGTGATCGCCAAAGGTGCGCAGTGCTTCGCTTTGCTCGTCGGAGGCTTCGGCTAACGCCGCAGCACTGTGGGTCGAGGCTTCGAACAGCATGGCCGTCTTGCCGCGAATCACTTCCATATAGGTTTCTTCGGTGGTGCTGGCGTCGCGAATCTTCGAGAGCTGCAGGACTTCGCCTTCAGCGATGATGCGCGTCGCTTTGGAGAGAATCTTCATGACGGGCATCGAGCCCAGCTCGACCATCATTTCGAACGAGCGTGAATAAAGGAAGTCGCCCACCAGAACGCTCGGCGCATTGCCCCACATGGCGTTGGCAGTCGAACGGCCACGGCGCATGCCGGACATGTCAACCACGTCGTCATGGAGCAGCGTGGCCGTGTGCAAAAACTCGATGGTCGCTGCCAGCAAACGCAAGTCATCGCCATCTTTGCCCAGCGCTTTGCCGCACAGCAGCACCAGCAACGGGCGCAAGCGTTTTCCGCCAGCGGAAGTGATGTAATCGCCGATTTTCGAGACCAGCGGCACGCGCGACGTCAGCTGCTTCTTGATAATGTGGTCGACGGCAATAAAGTCGTCCGCCACAGCGCGGTAGAAGGCTTGGGGTTGCATCAGCGAGACGTGCTCCAGAAGGGTTGCGCGGCATGCTAGGTTGCAGGCCCCACCCTGTCAAGGCGTGACATGACGCCGCTTGCAAGCTATCCACCGCTTGCGTACAATCGCGCACCCTAACTTTCCTGGGCAGCACCTGCCTTACGCAATTGCATGTGAGCCGTTCCAGCCTCATGCAGCCATGCCAGCCGATACTCTTACTTATAAAGAGCTGGGTGAGCAGGATTTTCGGAGAAATACCCATGTACGCAGTAATTGTTACCGGTGGCAAGCAGTACAAAGTCGCCCCAGGTGAATACCTGAAAATCGAAAAACTGGAAATCGCCACTGGCGAATCCGTGACTTTTGACCGCGTATTGCTGGTCGCCGATGGCGAAACCGTCAATATCGGTGCTCCAGTCGTAGCAGGCGCTACCGTTGTTGCTGAAGTGATCGCCCAGGGCCGTCACGATAAAATCCGCATCATCAAGTTCCGTCGTCGTAAGCACCACATGAAGCGTATGGGCCACCGCCAGTGGTTCACCGAGATCAAAATCACCGCTATCACGGCCTGAATTTCAGCCTGCTAGCCCAATAGGAGTATTGAACTCATGGCACACAAAAAAGCTGGTGGTAGTACCCGTAACGGTCGCGACTCAGAAGCCAAACGTCTTGGCGTGAAGATGTACGGCGGCCAGGCTATCATCCCAGGCAACATCATCGTGCGTCAGCGCGGTACTCAGTTCCACGCCGGTTACGGCGTTGGCATGGGTAAAGATCACACCCTGTTCGCGAAAGTGGAAGGCGTGATCAAGTTCCAGGTTAAGGGCGCTTTCAACCGCCGTTACGTGAGCATCGTGCCAAAGACTGAAGTCGCGGCATAATCTCGCAGCAGCTCGGTCTGTGTGAGGGCGATTCGTTTTCATGCTGTCTGAGCTCGAAAGGCCCTGTCTCGCGACAGGGCCTTTTTGTTTGTAAACGAGTCGGTTTGTTGATGAATCGGTTCCAGATGGATCTGTTTTGGTGAGTCTCTTGCAAAGCTGTTTGTGTGAGCCGTTGTGATGTGGACCTTTGAGGTCGCTGGTTTTTGATCGGTATCGCAACGCTCATCTTTGCAAGAGCCTTATGTATTTTTGTTGTTCTGCTCGTCTTTGTGACGGGAGGCGTGTGTTATGAAGTTTGTTGATGAAGTGTCCATTCGAGTAAAAGCCGGTGACGGTGGCAACGGTTGCATGAGCTTCCGTCGCGAAAAATTCATTGAGAATGGCGGCCCTAACGGTGGTGATGGTGGTGACGGCGGCTCGATCTATATGATCGCCGACGAAAACCTCAATACCCTGGTCGACTACCGCTACACCCGTCACTTTGATGCCGAGCGCGGCTCCAATGGCGGCAGCGCTGACTGCACCGGTAAAAAAGGTGAGGAGCTGGTACTGCGTGTGCCGGTGGGTACCACAGTAATTGACGCGGGCACCCAGGAAATCATCGGCGACCTGACCAAAGCGGGTCAGCGCCTGCTGGTGGTTCATGGTGGCTGGCACGGCTTGGGCAACACCCGCTTCAAGTCGAGCACCAACCGCGCTCCGCGTCAGACGACGCCTGGCAAGCCGGGCGAGCAGCGTGATCTGAAGCTGGAGCTTAAGGTTCTTGCGGACGTGGGTCTGCTGGGTTTGCCAAACGCTGGCAAAAGTACGTTCATTCGTTCGGTGTCTGCCGCCAAGCCGAAAGTCGCTGACTATCCGTTTACTACTTTGGTGCCAAACCTTGGTGTGGTCAGCGTCGATCGCTGGAAAAGCTTCGTCATTGCCGATATTCCGGGTCTGATCGAAGGCGCTTCGAACGGTGCCGGCCTGGGTATCCGCTTCCTCAAGCACTTGGCGCGTACGCGTCTGTTGCTGCACCTCGTCGACATGGCGCCGCTGGATGAAACCAGCGCTCCAGATGCGGCTGAAGTGATTGTCAGTGAGCTTGAGAAATTCAGCCCTTCCCTGGCAGAGCGTGATCGCTGGTTGATATTGAACAAGTGCGATCAGATTCTTGAAGAAGAGCACGAAGCTCGCAAGCAGGAGATCATCGATCGCCTGGAGTGGGCTGGCCCGGTGTACGTGATTTCAGCCATTGCCAAAGAAGGCACCGAGCAACTGACCCGCGACATCATGCGTTACCTTGAAGATCGCGCTGACCGCCTGGCCAATGACCCGGCGTACGCTGCGGCATTGGCCGAGCTGGATCAGAACATCGAAGACGAGGCGCGTGCGCAGTTGCAGGCACTCGACGATCAGCGCGCGCTACGTCGTAGCGGCGTGAAGAGCGTCCACGATATCGGTGATGACGACTGGGATGAGGAAGATGTGGATGACGAAGACGGTCCGGAAATCATTTACGTCCGAGACTGATCCACTGAAGTAAACTACAGCGCCGCTTAACAGCGGCGTTTTAGTATGTCGAATTCGTACTTTCTGGCTTAGGGTTTAAGAGCATGCGGAGCAAGGTGACAGGTGCCCAGCGTTGGGTGATAAAGATCGGAAGTGCGCTGCTGACGGCGGATGGCAAGGGTCTGGATCGCAATGCGATGGGTGTTTGGGTCGAGCAGATGGTGGCGCTGCATGAGGCGGGCGTCGAACTGGTTCTGGTGTCATCCGGCGCGGTTGCGGCCGGTATGAGCCGCCTTGGCTGGACTGCGCGACCAAGTGCCATGCATGAGCTTCAAGCGGCTGCCGCCATCGGTCAGATGGGTCTGGTGCAGGCGTGGGAATCAAGCTTCGCCGAGCATGGCCGTCATACTGCGCAGATTTTGCTCACCCATGACGATCTGTCTGACCGCAAGCGCTACCTCAATGCGCGCAGCACGCTGCGTACGCTGGTGGAGTTGGGTGTTGTCCCGGTCATCAATGAGAACGACACCGTGGTCACCGATGAAATTCGTTTCGGTGACAACGACACGCTCGCAGCACTGGTGGCGAATCTGGTCGAGGCTGATCTTTTGGTTATCCTCACTGATCGTGACGGTATGTTCGACGCCGATCCTCGCAACAATCCTGAAGCCCAGCTTATCTATGAGGCGCGTGCTGACGATCCAGCGCTTGATGCCGTGGCGGGTGGTACGGGTGGCGCATTGGGGCGCGGTGGTATGCAAACCAAGCTGCGTGCGGCTAGATTGGCTGCCCGTTCAGGCGCTCACACCGTGATCGTCGGTGGGCGCATCGAGCGCGTGCTGGCACGGCTAAAGGCTGGCGAGCGGCTGGGAACGCTGTTATCCCCTGAGCGTGAAATGCTCGCAGCAAGAAAGCAGTGGCTTGCCGGGCATCTTCAAACCCGTGGCACGCTCGTCTTGGATGACGGTGCGGTCAAGGCGTTGTCTGAGGGTCACAAAAGTCTGTTGCCGGTCGGTGTAAAGCTGGTGCAGGGGAGCTTTCGTCGTGGCGAGATGGTCGTATGTGTCGGGCCGGACGGTCGAGAGATCGCTCGCGGTCTGAGCAACTACAGCGCTTTGGAAGCCCAGAAGATCATCGGTCAGCCTTCGGATGCCATCGTGAAAGCGCTGGGTTACATGGCTGAGCCTGAGTTGGTGCATCGGGATAATCTGATTCTGGTCTGAGCTTCAGTCATTCATTAAGGAAATCTGCGATGCGAGTCGTGAAAGTAATGCTGGGCGCGCTTGCGATGCTGCCCCTGTTGGCGTCTGCAGAGCAGATTGGTGAAGTCTCAACGGTGTTCAAGTTTGTGGGTCCGAATGATCGGATCGTGGTGGAGGCCTTTGACGACCCCAAGGTCGATGGCGTGACGTGCTACCTGTCGCGAGCGAAGACGGGTGGGGTGAAGGGTGGTTTGGGCTTGGCGGAAGATCGTGCCGAGGCATCCATTGCCTGTCGTCAGGTTGGGCCGATCCATTTCAAGGAGCAGCTCAAGGATGGTGATGAGGTCTTCAAGGAGCGTACATCGCTGGTGTTCAAAACCATGCAGGTGGTGCGCTTCTTCGACAAAAAGAGAAATGCGCTCGTGTACCTGGTTTACAGCGATCGTGTCGTAGAAGGCAGTCCGCAGAATGCCGTGACCGCAATCCCGATCCTGCCGTGGGCGCCAGCCCCTGCGCCGTAACGGTTGTTTGATCTTGTTGGAGCGAGGCTTGCCGGCGAAGTTGTGCACGCTGTGCTTTAGGTTTACTTAGCAATTGGGCTGTTCGCTGGCAAGCGCGTTCCTGCATGCGCAAGCGCACCAAATCGCAGGCAATAAAAAACCGACCCTGGGGTCGGTTTTTTAACTAGCGTGTCGCTTAGGCTGCAGCAGCAAGGTTCAGAGCCTTGATGTGGCCGTTCAGGCGACCTTTATGGCGAGCAGCTTTGTTCTTGTGGATGATGCCTTTATCGGCCATACGGTCGATAACTGGCACGGCCAGAACATAAGCAGCTTGCGCTTTTTCAGCGTCTTTAGCGTCGATGGCTTTCACTACGTTCTTGATGTAGGTACGAACCATGGAACGCATGCTGGCGTTGTGGCTGCGACGCTTCTCAGCCTGTTTTGCACGTTTTTTGGCGGAAGGTGTGTTGGCCACCGTCGAGCTCCTCGAAAGACTTGGGAAATAGCTAACAAAATAGGCCGCGAATCATGCCGATGAGTTGAAGTCTTGTCAAGGGCAGTTGATGCGTTCCGCTGAGTGGTCGCAGTGTATCGCCGTGGATATTTCTTTCCGGCGTACGACCTGTAAACTCGCGGGCTTTGGCTCTGAGCTGTTTTGCGGCGCGGAGTATCGCATAAATGGATCGCGTTATCTCGCATCCTTTAGTCTGAGCGCACAACCTCCCGATGAATCTACTCAAATCGCTGGCCGCCGTAAGCTCTATTACCATGCTTTCAAGGGTTCTGGGGTTCGTTCGCGATACCATCATTGCACGCACTTTTGGTGCGGGAATGGCCACCGACGCCTTCTTCATTGCCTTCAAATTGCCCAATCTGCTGCGGCGAATATTTGCCGAGGGTGCGTTCTCTCAAGCGTTCGTGCCAATTCTCGCGGAATATAAAAGCCAGCAAGGTGAGGAGGCGACCCGAACCTTCGTGGCGTATGTGACCGGGTTGCTGACCCTGGCGCTGGCGCTGGTGACGTTGCTGGGGATTGTCTTTGCACCCTGGGTCATCTGGGCCACTGCGCCAGGCTTTGCCGACACCCCGGAAAAATTTCAGCTCACCTCCGATCTGCTGCGCGTGACCTTTCCTTATATATTGCTGATTTCGCTCTCGTCGTTAGCGGGCGCGATACTCAATACCTGGAACAGATTCTCCGTCCCCGCGTTTGTGCCGACGCTGCTCAATCTGGCGATGATTTTCTTTGCGCTGTTTCTCACCCCTTACTTTCATCCGCCGGTCATGGCGCTAGGCTGGGCGGTGCTGGCAGGTGGTCTTTTACAGTTGCTGTATCAACTGCCGCATCTGAAAAAGATCGGAATGCTTGTTCTGCCGCGTCTGAACTTGCGCGACCGCGGGGTCTGGCGGGTAATGAAACAGATGCTGCCTGCAATCCTTGGCGTTTCGGTGAGTCAGATTTCTCTGATTATCAACACGATTTTTGCCTCGTTCCTCGTCGCCGGATCGGTCTCCTGGATGTACTACGCCGACCGCTTGATGGAGTTGCCATCCGGTGTTCTCGGCGTAGCGCTGGGTACGATTCTGCTGCCGATCCTGTCCAAAACCTATGCCAGCAAAGACCGGCACGAGTATTCGCGGATCCTCGATTGGGGGCTGCGCTTGTGTTTCGTGCTGGTGCTTCCCTGCACCTTGGCGTTGGGGTTGCTCTCTGAACCCCTGACAGTCTCACTGTTTCAGTATGGTAAATTCGACGCCATGGATGCCGCGATGACACAGCGCGCCTTGATCGCTTATTCGGTCGGATTGCTGGGGATCATCGTGATTAAAGTCCTCGCGCCGGGGTTTTATGCGCAACAAAATATTCGGACCCCGGTGAAAATCGCAATCTTCACCCTCATTGTTACCCAACTGCTGAACCTGGCCTTTATTGGATCGCTGCAGCACGCGGGATTGGCGTTGGCGATTAGCGTGGGAGCCTGCATCAATGCGTGCCTGTTGTTTTGGCAGCTGCGCAAGCAGGATCTGTTTCAGCCGCAACCGGGCTGGGCGATGTTTTTGTTGAAGCTGATTATCGCGGTGGTGGTCATGTCAGTCGTGTTGCTGGGCTTGATGCACTTTATGCCGGCGTGGAGTGACGGACAGATGCTGGAGCGGCTTGTTCGTCTGGGCGGTCTGGTTGTGGCGGGTGTGGTGACTTATTTCGCAATGCTGCTGTTACTAGGGTTTCGTCTGAAAGATTTCGCTCGAAGCGCGATCCTGTAGAACAATCGGCGGTTTTTGGCGGTTAACGCCGATTGTTGAGTTTTGCCTGGATGTGTCGCCTGTCGTTGAGGGCGGTGTGTGGTTATAATCGGCCACTTTATGAGCAAGAAGCGCGTTATGCAGCTGGTTCGAGGCCTTCACAATCTGCGCCCCCAGCATCGGGGCTGCGTCGCCACTATTGGCAATTTCGACGGTGTTCACCGTGGCCACCAGGCTATCCTGGCGCGTCTGCGCGAGCGCGCGGTCGAGTTGGGATTGCCCAGTTGCGTCGTGATATTCGAGCCGCAACCGCGTGAGTTCTTTGCCCCGGAAACGGCGCCCGCCCGGCTGGCAAGACTGCGTGACAAACTCAAATTGCTGGCTGACGAAGGTGTGGATCAGGTGTTATGCCTGGCGTTCAACCAGCGTCTGTGCAAATTGAGCGCTTCGGAATTTGTCGACACCGTGCTGATCGACGGCTTGGGCGTGAAGCATCTGGAGGTGGGAGATGATTTCCGCTTCGGCTGCGACCGCATTGGTGATTTTGATTTTCTGCAGCAAGCGGGTGCTTCCCTCGGGTTTACGGTTGAAGCGGCGCAGACCGTTGAAATCGACGGCTCGCGCGTCAGTAGCACCAAAGTGCGTAACGCGTTGGCGGCTGCGGACTTTGAGCTGGCGGAGCGGCTGTTGGGTCGTCCCTTCGAGATATCCGGGCGGGTCTTGCACGGCCAGAAGCTGGCTCGCCAGTTGGGTACGCCCACCGCGAACGTGCAACTCAAGCGCCGCCGTGCTCCGCTGACTGGTGTTTATCTGGTCAGTGCGCAGCTTGATGGCAAGTCTTGGCCAGGCGTCGCGAACATTGGTGTGCGTCCGACCGTTGCAGGTGATGGCAGTCCTCACCTTGAGGTGCATTTTCTGGATTATACCGGCGATATATACGGCCGGCGCTTGACCGTGGTGTTCCACCACAAGCTGCGTGATGAGCAGCGATTCGCCTCTCTCGAGGCGCTTAAGACGGCGATCAATGCGGATGTCGCCGCCGCCCGTGCCCACTGGCATGGCCAACCGCTAACAACGAGCCTGAAATGACCGACTACAAATCCACGCTAAACCTTCCGGACACCGCCTTCCCAATGAAGGCCGGCCTGCCCCAGCGCGAGCCGCAAACTCTGCAGCGCTGGGACAGCATTGGCCTGTACCAGAAGCTGCGTGAAATTGGCAAGGATCGTCCAAAGTTCGTCTTGCACGACGGCCCTCCCTACGCCAACGGCAATATTCACATCGGTCACGCGGTCAACAAGATCCTCAAGGACATGATCGTCCGCTCCAAGACCTTGTCCGGGTTCGATGCGCCTTATGTGCCGGGCTGGGACTGTCATGGCTTGCCGATCGAGCACAAGGTCGAAGTGACTCACGGCAAGAATTTGCCCGCCGACAAGACCCGCGAGCTGTGCCGCGCCTATGCCGCCGAGCAGATTGAAGGCCAGAAATCAGAATTCATCCGCCTTGGCGTTCTCGGCGATTGGGCCAACCCGTACCGCACTATGGACTTTGCCAACGAAGCGGGCGAGATCCGCGCGCTGGCAGAAATGGTCAAGGGCGGTTTCGTGTTCAAGGGCCTCAAGCCTGTGAACTGGTGTTTTGATTGCGGCTCGGCTCTGGCTGAAGCGGAAGTCGAATACCAGGACAAGAAATCTTCCACCATCGACGTGGCGTTCCCGATCGCCGATGAAGAAAAGCTCGCTGCGGCCTTTGGTCTGTCTGCGCTGAGCAAGCCGACCGCCGTTGTGATCTGGACCACCACCCCGTGGACCATCCCGGCCAACCAGGCACTCAACGTTCACCCTGAATTCACTTACGCGCTGGTCGATGTCGGTGATCGCGTGCTGCTGCTGGCCGAAGAGCTGGTCCAGGCCTGTCTCAAGCGCTACAACCTTGAAGGCTCGGTCATCGCTACCGCGCCGGGTTCGGCACTTGAGCTGATCAACTTCCGTCACCCGTTCTATGATCGTCTGTCGCCGGTTTATCTGGCGGACTACGTTGAATTAGGCGCTGGCACTGGCGTGGTTCACTGCTCGCCGGCCTATGGCGTTGACGACTTCGTGATCAGCAAAAGCTACGGCCTGACTAACGACGACATCATCAGCCCGGTGCAAAGCAACGGCGTTTACGTCGAATCGCTAGAGTTCTTTGGCGGCCAGTTCATCTTCAAGGCCAACCAGAACATCATCGATAAGCTGAAGGAAGTCGGTGCCCTGATGGACACCGAAGTCATCACCCACAGCTACATGCATTGCTGGCGGCACAAGACCCCGCTGATCTATCGCGCTACAGCGCAGTGGTTCGTCGGCATGGACAAGCAGCCAACGTCGGGCGACACGCTGCGCAAGCGCGCCGTCAAAGCCATCGAAGACACCAAGTTCGTGCCGACCTGGGGTCAGGCGCGCCTGCACTCGATGATCGCCAACCGTCCTGACTGGTGCATCTCCCGTCAGCGCAACTGGGGCGTGCCGATCCCGTTCTTCCTGCATAAGGAAAGCGGTGAGCTGCACCCGCGCACCGTTGAGCTGATGGAAGAAGTCGCCTTGCGTGTCGAGCAAGAAGGCATCGAAGCATGGTTCAAGATGGATGCCGCCGAACTGTTGGGTGATGACGCGCCCAAGTACGACAAGATTTCCGACACGCTCGACGTGTGGTTCGATTCCGGAACCACGCACTGGCATGTGCTGCGCGGCTCTCACCCAATGGGTCACGAAAGCGGCCCGCGCGCCGACCTGTACCTGGAAGGTTCGGACCAGCATCGCGGCTGGTTCCACTCTTCATTGCTGACCGGCTGCATGCTCGACGATCACGCACCGTACCGCGAGTTGCTGACCCACGGTTTCACCGTTGATGAAAACGGTCGCAAGATGTCCAAGTCGTTGGGTAACGTCATCGCGCCACAGAAGGTCAACGACACCCTGGGCGCCGACATCATGCGCTTGTGGGTATCGGCCACCGATTATTCCGGCGAGATGGCTGTCTCGGAAACCATCCTGCAGCGCAGCGCCGATGCCTATCGTCGCATCCGTAACACCGCGCGTTTCCTGCTTTCCAACCTGACCGGTTTCAATCCGGCCACTGACATCCTGCCGGCCGAAGAAATGCTGGCGCTGGATCGCTGGGCAGTTGATCGCGCCTCGTTGCTGCAGCGTGAACTGGAGGAGCATTACGGCGAATACCGCTTCTGGAACGTCTATTCCAAAGTGCACAACTTCTGCGTGCAGGAGTTGGGCGGCTTCTACCTCGACATCATTAAGGATCGCCAATACACCACCGGCGCCGACAGCAAAGCACGTCGTTCTTGCCAGACTGCGCTGTTCCACATCTCTGAAGCGTTGGTGCGCTGGATGGCGCCGATTCTGGCGTTCACCGCCGACGAGCTGTGGCAGTACCTGCCGGGCGAGCGTAACGAGTCGGTCATGCTCAACACCTGGTACGAAGGCCTGAGCGAGTTGCCGGAAGGCTTCGAGCTGGACCGCGCCTACTGGGAGCGGGTCATGGCGGTCAAGGTTGCGGTCAACAAGGAAATGGAAAACCTGCGGGCGGCGAAAGCCATCGGCGGCAATCTGCAGGCTGAAGTGACGCTCTACGCTGAAGACGAACTGGTCGCCGACTTGTCGAAGCTGGGCAACGAGCTGCGCTTCGTCTTGATCACCTCCACCGCCAGCGTAGCGCCGTTTGTCAGCGCACCTGCTGACGCAGTAGTGACCGAAGTCGCGGGCCTTAAACTGAAAGTGGTGAAATCCGGCCACGCCAAATGCGCTCGCTGCTGGCATCACCGCGAGGACGTCGGGGTCAATCCCGAGCATCCGGAAATCTGCGGTCGCTGCGTAGACAACATCTACGGCGAAGGCGAGGTTCGTCACTATGCCTAATGCAAGTCGATTTGGTCGTCTGGGTTGGTTGTGGCTGAGCGTGCTGGTTTTGATCATCGATCAGGCCAGCAAGTATTACTTCGAAAACCGTCTGGATTTGTACGAGCAGATAGTGATCATCCCCGACTATTTCAGCTGGATGCTGGCTTACAACACTGGCGCTGCGTTCAGCTTCCTGGCAGACAGCTCAGGTTGGCAGCGCTGGTTTTTCGCTCTGATCGCTGTCGTGGTCAGTGGGGTGCTGGTGGTCTGGCTCAAGCGTCTTGGACCTGGAGAAACCTGGCTGGCCATCGCGCTGGCCCTGGTATTGGGCGGTGCGCTGGGTAATCTGTACGACCGCGTTGCCATTGGCCATGTGATCGACTTTATCTTCGTGCACTGGAAGGAGCATGGCTTCCCGGCCTTCAACTTTGCCGACAGTGCCATCACCGTAGGCGCCATCATGCTTGCGCTGGACATGTTCAAAAGCAAAAAAACCGGAGAAACCGTTCATGACTGACCAGGTATTGACCGACGCCGCTGCACAGGAACAACGTATCGGTCAGAACACGGAAGTCACCCTGCATTTCGCCCTGCGTCTGGAGAACGGCGACACTGTCGACAGTACGTTCGACAAGGCGCCCGCGACCTTTAAAGTCGGCGACGGTAACTTGTTGCCGGGCTTCGAAGCTCTGTTGTTCGGCTTCAAGGCCGGCGACAAACGCAGCCTTGAAGTGCCGCCGGAGAATGCTTTCGGTCAACCGAACCCGCAGAACGTGCAGATCATCGCGCGTTCGCAGTTTCAGGGCATGGAGCTTTCGGAAGGGTTGCTGGTCATTTTCAACGACGCCGCCAACACCGAACTGCCTGGGGTTGTGAAGACGTTTGACGATGATCAGGTGACCATCGACTTCAACCACCCGTTGTCTGGCAAGACATTGACCTTCGACGTGGAAATCTTCGAGGTCAAAGCGCTCTGATCAGTCGGAGCGCATCTGGCCTCGGCTTCGGTCGGGGCCTTTTCGTTTATATGTTTCATTGCGCGTAAAGACGAGGCACATCATGCAAATCAAGCTCGCCAACCCACGAGGCTTCTGCGCCGGGGTCGACCGCGCGATCGAAATCGTCAACCGCGCCCTGGAAGTGTTTGGCCCACCGATTTATGTGCGCCACGAAGTGGTTCATAACAAATTTGTCGTTGAGGACCTGCGGGCCCGCGGCGCGATCTTCGTCGAAGAGCTCGATCAGGTACCGGACGATGTGATCGTCATTTTCAGCGCTCACGGTGTCTCGCAAGTCGTACGCACTGAAGCCGCCGGGCGCGGTTTGAAAGTGTTCGACGCCACGTGCCCGCTGGTGACCAAGGTGCACATCGAAGTCGCCCGCTACAGCCGAGATGGTCGTGAGTGCATTCTGATTGGCCACGCCGGTCACCCGGAAGTCGAAGGCACCATGGGCCAATATGACGGCAGCAATGGCGGCGCGATCTATCTGGTTGAGGACGAGAACGACGTCGCCAATCTGCAGGTGGTCAATCCGGAAAAGCTCGCTTTCGTCACTCAGACGACGCTGTCCATGGATGACACCAGCCGAGTGATTGACGCGCTGCGCTCACGCTTTCCCAGCATCGGCGGCCCGCGTAAAGACGACATCTGCTACGCCACGCAAAACCGGCAGGACGCGGTCAAGCAATTGGCCGACGAGTGCGACGTGGTGCTGGTTGTCGGCAGCCCGAACAGCTCCAACTCCAATCGCTTGCGCGAACTGGCTGAGCGTATGGCCACCCCGGCGTACTTGATCGACGGCGCCGAAGATATGCAGCGCAGCTGGTTCGATGGCGTTGAGCGGATCGGCATCACGGCGGGCGCTTCGGCACCTGAAGTGCTGGTGCGCGGCGTTATTCAACAACTGCAGGCGTGGGGCGCGGTGGGCGCCGATGAGCTTGCGGGCCGTGAAGAGAACATCACGTTCTCGATGCCCAAAGAGCTGCGGGTCAAATCGCTGCTGTAACGTCTTAGCCGCAAAGCCCGGTGGCCACCTCATCGACAGCAATCCTGGCGCGTCCGGAGGGCGCCAGTATCACGCGATATTTGCTGGCCGCCCGGCCTTTCTCGCAGATGAACAAGGTGCCATTGCCTGTGCCGCCAGTGGTTGATCCACCGCTGCTGTCAAAAGGGATCGACTGCCGGACCTTGCTGTTGCCAGCCACTTTCACGCCGCGGTAACCCGGTCGTTCCACCAACGTGGGTTCGTCATCCTCCTTCGAACCATTGAGATTGGCATCGACAAACGTGCGCCAGCCGTTACTCCAGTCGCTGTCTATGGGCGCGATGACCACCACCTGATTGCGTACGATTGCTTCGGCTCGCGCCATGCGTATCCCGCTGACCAATTGTTGAGCGGCGTCCTGCCGCCGCTGTGATTCGATCAGACTTTTGAACGTTGGCAGCGCAATGCCCGTAATGATCGCGATCAATACCAGCACCATCAACAACTCCACCAGGGTGAATCCTCGCTGCCTCACACTTGCCTCCTTGCGCAGGTTGGCCGTCGACAGTCCCTGCGACGCAACGCAAAGCAGACACCGTTTCCCCGTTGCGAACAAGGCACTGATCGCGCTGCGTGTGTGAGTCGTTATGTCGGTAAACGGCCGTTACACACCAAGTCCAGTCGCTACGAGCAATCTCTAAATCCTCGGCTTCAATGGGATGGGCGAACGGATTTGGGAGCAGGGCGTTGAGGACACGATCACAGGGAGCAGGCGAGTCAGGGATGACGTTGATCGAGGTCATGGTCGCGTTGTTGATCTTGTCCGTGGGTGTTTTGGGCGCGGCGGCCGTACAGCTCAACGCGCTCAAATACACCGACAGCGCCATGCGCAACACGCAGGCGAGCTTCATCGCTCACGACATGATCGAGCGCATGCGGGCCAACCCCGAGGCCGACTATTCTCTAGGCTCAATGAGTCAGGCGCCGACCTCGGGCAATCTCGACAACCCTCGTCAGCAGGATCTGTTCGATTTCGCGATCAACGTAAAACAATTGGCAGGGGATGGCGCAGAGGGTCGCATTTTCGCCACGGGTGAAGCATTCACCGTCGAGATCGATTGGAACGATGCACGGGGAGGGCAACAGAAAGATCACACCGAAACCTTCACGCTGAGCAGCATCGTTTCCCCTGACACGCGTGACAGGCCATGAGGGACGGCTGCAAAGGCTTTGGCCTGATTGAGCTGATGGTAGCGATGACGCTCGGTTTGGTGATGTCGCTGGCACTGACCCAAATGTTCATCAGCTCCAAAGACACGTATCTGAGCCAGACAGCGTCGGCCAATCTGCAGGAAGACGCGCGCTTTGTGCTCAACAAACTGGCGCAAGACATACGCATGGCGGGGACGTTTGGTTGTCTGGCGTCAGTCACAGACGCCAGCGATAACGGCGATTTCGCTGCCGCGTTCAAGGCGCCGATCACATGGCAGTCGGGGTCGCGGACGTTGACGTTGATCACTGCCAGCGTCGACAAGTTTCAGGGCGAGCCAACCTGGACGATTCAGACGGATTGTTCTTCGTCTGCAGAGGCTTATTCCCAAGGTAAGGGGGCCGGCGAGTTGAGTTTTCCTGTGCATCAACAGGCTTATGCCTACAACGCCCGCAGGGCAGAGCTGACGCTGAACAACCGTGCATTGATCAGCCACGTCAGCGATTTCAGCGTAGTGTTCGGCGTGGCTTCCGGACCTTTCGAAACGTCGATCACCCGTTACGCCGAGAACCCCGGCGATCCCGCATTGATACGCAGCGTGCGCATTAATCTGACGCTTGCCGACCCCGTAGGCCGCGTGCAAGAACAGACGTTCAGCGTCGTCTCCGCCTTGCGCAATCGCCTGCCATGAGCAGATCAAAGCAAGCTTACGGGGCGATAGCCCAACGCGGCACGGTACTGATCGTAAGCCTGGTATTCCTCCTGTTGCTGAGCATGCTCGGCCTGTCCTCCCTGCAAAACGCGACGCTGCAAGAAAAAATGGCAGGCAGCCTGAACCTGCGTCAGTCCGCGTTTCATTCCGCCGAAAGCGTGCTTCGAGCAGGGGAGGCGCAGGTCAAGGCGACGGGATTTGCACTGCCAGTTTGTGGGTCCGTTACTGCGTGCGGGCCGCCTCCTGAAGCGTTCTCAGTGTCGAGTGCCGGAGCGGCAGGAGGTTCCGGTGTGACATGGGTCGCGGTAGAGGGCGGCTTTTATGCGCTACAGCACTTCGCCAAAACTGACGATCCTGCCAACGTTCGGCCGGTGGGTGACAAGACCGAATGGACCTTGTACCGAGTCACCGCCGTCGCCATTCAGGGCGATGCGCGAACTGTGCTGGAAAGCGTGCACACCGATCAACGCAGAATCCTGTGGCGGCAACGTCAATGAGCAAGCGCGCGCTGTTCAAGCGCAATACGGGTTTCACCTTGATCGAGCTGATGATCGTCGTCGGCATCATTGGCATCCTTGCTGCCGTCGGCTACCCCAACTACTCCGAATACGTGAAGAAAACCCGCCGCTCGGAAGTCGCCGCATTGCTGACGGAAGAAGCGCAGCGGCTCGAGCGGTTTTACTCGAAGACCGGTCAGTACAGCGATTCAGTCGGGCCTCCGGCGCGTGATCATCAGGTCTCCACAGGCAACGCGTTTTACACACTCACCGCGCAAAGGGCAGAGCAGACATTCGTCCTGACGGCTACGGCGTCCACGGCGCTGATGCTGGGTGATAAGTGCGGAGGGTTTGTGCTGGAAAACACTGGCAAAAGGGACAATGTGGGGATGTCGGGCGATGCCAGTGTTTTGGGGTGTTGGGGGCGGTGAGGCTGACCGGTTAACGCCAGCACTCAGCTTTATTGGGACTTTTTGTTCCCGTCTGGTCGATACTTAAGGTGCCGCACGTGTCCTTCACTTGAGTCCCCTGCGGCGCTACCTGCAGGGTATAGGTGGTGGCAGTGGGAGTGTTGGCCGATGACAGTACGTACTTCCCGCTGGAGGTGGTCATCGTTGCTGTCGTATACCCGAGGGCTGCCAGATTCGGCACAGCGTAAGTGTTGTTCTGTGCGTAGTAACGCTCCATCCGCGCCACTGCGTCATTTAGCATAGCAATACCTTCGGCACGATATCCGCGCTGCACGTACTGGGTGTAGTTGGGGTAGGCGATGGCAGCCAAGATGCCGACGATGGCGACAGTGATCATCAATTCAATCAGCGTGAAGCCTTGCTGCGTGCTTTTCGTGTTTTGCATACTGCTCACCTTAATTGAAAGGGATAACGCGCCAGCTTTGACGACCGTTGTAAGAAAGCCCTGTGTACATTCCTGTACTGGGACCACTGGTTCCATACATTGTTGACAAGCCATTGGTGCCGTTACCGGAAACGACGCTGAAGCCACCGGCGCTGGAGTCAAACCCGCTGACAATCAGTCCTGAGTAGGTATCGTCGGAGTCGATCACGCCGTTTCTGGTCAGATCGAAGATCGAAAAGCTGGTAGCGCCGCCAGTCGTAGGGTTGAGGCCCAGGCGCTTGCCTGTGATGCCCGCTTCACAAATGCCGGTGATGGGCGTTCTTGTTGCAACTGTCAGCACGCTGCCTGCGATCTTTAGTACGTCTACCATTCGCTCGCCTAGCAATGTGTTGCCATTTTTCAAGTCCAAATACCAGCCGTATTTTGAAGGGTTACCAGAGGCGTCCAGCCACGCGACGGCGTTGCTGCTGACCGTACGAATGCCCGTGTTACCCCCGACGGTAGCAGTTTGAAGAGTGATGGTCTGGGCCTGTAGCTTGCTTCTGTTCAGCACGGCCGTCGAGGCGGCCGCGGCGCCAGAGGTTTGTGTATCCCATATCCCGTAGAGCGTCTGAAGGTCAGTGGTAGATTTGTCGGCAGAGGCGAAATAGCGGCCGGTACCGAAGATCACTATCGTGCCCAGAGCGCTCGGATGTGGATACACCGCGGGTGGAGCGGTGATTGACTGCACGGCGGAGTTCGCAGCGTCGGCGATGGTCGCGGTGTACAAGGGTTTGTTGCTGAACCCGACTTTGTAAGTGCCTGCTGCCGCATTGGCGGTCAGGGACGTGCCGATCAGGTCAAATCGCCATAGGTTACCCAGCAGGTCGCCTGCGTACACATAGTCGGCAATGCCATCGGCGTTTGCGTCAAGTACGACAGGTGAAGACAGCCCGTTGTTACCAGTGACTGAGGTGGTGAGTTTGGAAATGGCTGCGCCGGTTGCGACGTTCAGTACGAACAATGAGGCGGTGCCGCTATCGCCGTTATAGCCATTGCCGGCAATGACGGCCCATTCGCCTGAGTGTAATCGTGCGATGACCGGTGTAGAGAGGGTAGAGCCCAACGCTACGTCATTCTGCGATGTGAACTCCCAGAGCAAGGTGATCTTGTCGGGATTGGTGATGTCCAGGGCGAAGATCTCGCGCCCCCCGGCACCGAGCGTCCCGACCAATACGGTGTGCCACGCGCCGCCAAAATAAACATCGGAAACCACCGGCGTACCATCGACATAGAATCGATGCAGCGATGAGTCAGTGTTGTATTTGGCGGCGGTCAGCGCACTGAGTCTGGAAATAACATCGGAGGGGATAAAAGCAAATTTTTCCACACCCGTCGCAGCGTCGAACGCGTGAAGCATGCCATCGTTGGCGCCGACATAGACTTGCGAGCGACGGGCATTGGCGGTGGCCTGGAATTTAGCGTAGTCACCACTCACGCCGTTGAGCGCATCAGCGGCCGAGGCCAGGTATGTCGCGCCCCCCACCACTACCGGTGCAGAGTTGACGATGTCGCCAAGCAGCGACGCGCGCCGGCGAAATGGCGTGGCCTCCTTGGTTCGCACACCCCGGATGAAGTCCACTTGGTCCGACGTCAGGGTCGTTTGCAGCTTCACCGAAGCGTAAGTCCGGTTACCCAGATTGCTATAAGTGAAGTCCTGCAAGCCGTTCCCTGCTGCATTGGCCATTTGTATCAACCGGTCTCCCGCAGCCGGAATTTGCGCGGCCGCACTCCAGTTGATAGTAGTGCTTTTGGTCCCTGTAGCCTTGTCGGTGGTTTCGGTGGTCTTGGTCAGGTCGCCACTCCATAGCGTCACGTTGAGGCTGTCGGTGTAAGTCGCGGTCGCATTGGTGGCCGACGGAGGGGGGGCAACCGCAGCCGGGGGCGCGACTGAGCTGTTCTTCTGCACGATCTGATTGAAAGCAGCTGAAAGCTGGTCCTTAAGCGTTGAAGCACTGCTTACCAGAAAATAGTTGTTTGGAGTGCCGGACAAATTGGAATCCCAGTCACCCGATACCGGCAAGCTGGTTGGCGTGTTATCGGAGTTGCCAAAACCACCCCACTTCGCGGCGTACCACAACGGGTCCTGCAGGTTGGTCACGGATCTGGCCGAAGCTGGTTTGAAGTTGCGGGTATGAGAAGTGCCGCCGTTGACGGCAGCACCACCGGACCTCATACCGGGTAGTAAGGTGCTGTTACCTGTGCATGGGCAGGAGCCCGGAAGCTGAGTACCTGGGGTGTCCAGCGCATAATGCGTGTTGCCGTTGCCACCGCCGGTGACTTCGATATAAATGCCATCTTGAGTTGTGCCGGAGATCGTATAGCCCATATGGGATTCGCCGGCGGAAACCGAATAGACCGTTTCCGATTTCACATCCAGCGAAGGAACCGCATCCGCCGTCACCGACACGGTGTACAGCACGATAGCGTCCATGTCGTAGTCGCAACCCTGACCGCAGTCGTCATAAACGACTCGGAACACAGCTTGCGCTCGTCCGCCGTTGACGGTGGAGTCCTTGGGCTGGCCCGTCATGTTGTAAAGGGAGTCGATGTAAAAGCCCGTGATCTGCTCCGTCACTCCTCCTGTGGTCTTGCCGAACGGAACCAGCGTGATGGTACTGGTACCGACGGGCATTTGGATGCGAGGTAGGGTTGATGACAGCGCAATGGAAAACGTCTGCACCTTCTGGTTGCCCAGCGGAGTGATTGGATTGGTATTAGCGAAATAGGCCACCGACGCCGCGTTGTAGGTGCCTTCTTTCGTGGGTTCTTCTGGCAGGCCGCGAATATTGCCCAAACTCGACGCGACCTTTGCAGTCGGCGCCGTGTCGTTGGTAGCGGAGGTTAGTCCAGTCTGCCCAATGTTGATGTTTTTATTGCCCGCACCCACCTCGTTGTTCCAGATGGTTTGCCCAATAGAGGACGCACTATAACCAGCAAGGGCTTTGGGAATGCTTGCGGGCAATGCGGTCGTACTGTAGGCACTGCCGGGCAAGTCAGAGTCGAAGTTGGGGTTTACGTCACTGAACAACGTTTCGAACGGCTTTGAGCAACTGGGGTAGCTAGGTGGTGTCGCGTCCGGGTTGGGCGTACTGGAATAAGGTGAAGTCCAGCTGCTTACACCGCTAAGCCCAAGATTGGTGTCGGCTGTGCCTGAGGTATAGCCCGTAGTAGCAGCGACAGCGCCGCTGAAATAGCGCATCGTTTCAAACATCATCTCAGCCAGCGGGTTGCCCCAGTTCTGGCAGTTTGTGTTGGTAATAGAGTTGCCAGTAGTACTGCAGCCGGTGGATGTCAGCTTTAATCCGTCTAACGTGCCAATAATGCCGCCTTTGGTATAAACGCCTAGCAGTGTCCCGACCAGCCCTGCGGTCCCGAATATCCCGGTGGATGTATCAACTTCGTTTGAAAAGCTATTGACTGGCTCCCTGAGCGCGCCGCCTTGGAGATTGTTTTGGTAAGTGCCGGTCATCAGTCCGAAATACATCTGGTTGCCTTCACCGTAGTCGTGAAGGATGCCGGTCGGTTTGTACTTACCATTGGGATAGAGCTTGCAGTTGCTCTCCAGGAAGTCGGTCTTGCACACTTCCACCCGGACCGCATAGTTAACGGGGGCAACAGTAATATCCTGAAAGCTGGTGTTGGTGGCCGTGGTTCCCCCTTGACTGACCTCACGGGAAACCCAGCCGAAGACTCGCACGTTGGCTATGTTTGGCAACACTCTCAAGAGCGGGGGGCTGGTTGTCTCATTCGTCCCTTGGCTGTTGTTGGCAAACAGTGTGTAGCGGCCTGCTGAGGGCTCGCCGTAAGGGGTGTATTTGGCGAGGTCGTAACCATCGACTGCAATGCTTTTGTATTCTTTACCCCAAGTGTGAGCGTCCGTCGGAATGTAGGCGCGGGATAAAATGGTCTGTAGCACTGTGTCAACATAGCGATACCCGCCGTACAACACTTTTCGCAGTGCATCGGCTCGGGATGTCGTCAGGTAGTTAAGGTAATCGCCACTCCAGTTTCCTGAGCAGGTTTTGTCAGCTGTCTTGGACGTCGGCGTGAAATAGCCAAGCAGCGAATAGTCGTAGCACATGTTCGAATCGAAATATCCGAGGTACTTAATCGATGGCTTGTAACGAATATCGATCGAGCCGTCACCGTCGAGGTCCGATGCGTCGTTGTACGCCGGAAAGAACAACTTGTGATCGCGACCTACCACCAGCATGTTCAATGGCGGCACTGAGTCGTTGACGAACAACGGTAAGTCCGCTGGTTTCTGACTGACTGCCGCCTGAGCCGACGACATCAACAACGCCAGCGCGCATGTCCACGCAGCGACAATGATGATTGCACGATGGATATTCAAGGCGGTCCGGCGTTGATTTGAATTCATTGGTAATACCGAGCGATAACACTGCGCATCATCACGCGGGGGGTGGTGGTGTCACTTGTACACAGCACAGTTGACGCGCAGGAGTTGACCTCGTAATAGCGTGGTCCGCATCCGCGTAGCGCGCAGTCGTTCTGAACGGACGCCTGCACCGTGATATTCCCAAGGTCTACGACGTACCACTGGACCTTGACGTCGTAGTTGGTCGTCAGACTCGCCACGTTGGCTGCGTTGCCCGTGTTGAAGCGGGTGGGCGTATCAAAGTTGGTAGTCAACGGAATAAGGTCGGCCTTTCTCCAAGGCATACAGGTCGCCGTTACACAGGCAGTGATCACCGACGGCGCAGTACTGCCACTGATACTGTTTTCACCAATTCGTAACGCGCCTTCAGCGGCATTATTCAAAGTTTTCTGCAGTTTCAGGTTGCCGGTAATACGTGATTCCAGCGACACGCCGCGCATGCTGGACAGGGCTAGCAGCGTGATGATCAGCAACATCATGAGGGCGACGAGCAGCGTTGCGCCTGTCTGATCACGCTGTCTACGAACAGTCAGGATGATCTGTGGCGTGATCATGGCATCTGGTTCCTGATCATGGTCGTCCCCTGAACTAATTGGTAGATCTGGTTAGTGTCGGCAAGCTTGGTACCGAATCGCGTGTTCCAGTCGGTCAAAGCAAGTGACGTCCCCGTTGTTGTGTCGCGCAAGGACGCCGTACCGGGAGATTGCATCAGCATCGTGTAACGCACTGCGCCGATAGTGGCTGTCGGGCTGGTACTGAAGTTCTTGACGGACTTCAGCTCCACATCGCCAGAGCCATATTCAAATTGCAGCCCCGCCACGCCAGTCACCAACTGCTGGGTGACCGTTCCCGAGGTACAAGTAATAGAGTTCGTGGCAGCGTCGAACGCGATTTTCTCGATGATGATCGGATTGATCTGGTTATAGGTGTCCGCGATGGTGTTCTGAGCGGCCGTTGAAAGTGCGGTGCCCTGGCATGTCACATCTGTTCGATTACTAGCTTGGTATTGAATGCACAATTGTGTGGAGGACAGGGCGTAGACCGACGTTCTTGCAGGGAAGGTGCAGCCCAGTCCGCTTCCTGAAGGAAAGTCCCGGGACGGATTGCTGCGATAACCGGCTTTTGACAGCTCCTGGTTGAGGATTGCAAGTGCGAAACGACCATTCTCCTGATTACCGGACTGACCCTGCTGGAAGAGGTAGCTCTTCTGGTTGCTGATGAAAATCTGGGTGACGCCCAGAATCAGAAAACACCCAATGACCATCGCCACCATCAGCTCGATTAGAGACAGCCCGCGCTGCGCTTGTTTTGCTCCGTATTTTACCATCACATCATTCATGGCAAGCGCGTCCTGATTCTGTAGGTACAGGTGGTGCCCACGGTGTCTGTCGCCATGCAGTCAGTTGCGGTCTTGACCGTCCAGGCCACCTGTATTTCTATTTCGGTATCGACCTCGCTAGTGGTTCCGCAAGCGGCGGTGCCCACGTCGCCCGGCTTCACGCTGCGGCAAATGTAGAATGCGTTCTTTAGCAGGGCTGCTCCGCCAGGCAGCGCCTTGCCTGCTTGAGCTGACCAGCAACCAATTTGTTGGCCAAGAGAATCAGGCGTTGGGACACAGCTGCTAGCGGCCGCTGGAAAAGCCGCAGCCGGGGCTTTGATGCAGTTGTTGGTGCTAGTGCAACTGCCTGCGGTACGAATTATTTCCAGTAAATCGTCCACCAGCATGATTGCGGTGTTTCGCTGCACCGAATCCTGGGTGTAGGGAATCGCCTTGCTTTGCAAAGCGACCATTCCCAGTACGCCGATGACGGTAATCAACAGACTGACAAGGACCTCAATCATGCTGAAGCCCGAGGATCGTGTTTGGAGACGGGGGGACATCAGCATCCTCCGGGATTGACGGAGGTCGGGGGAGTGACACGGCCGCTTGATAAAACAGTGATGTATTGAACGGCGACGTTTTTGTCGGTGCTGTGCGATACCTTAAAGCAGGTTGACGACGACGAGGTGCCGGTCGCTGCGAACGTCAGAGAGCCCACTGAGGAAACGACCGTGATACCCGTTTGCAGGCCTGTAGTGCCAAGTCTTCTCAAGTTGGTCGAGCTACTCGAGGTTCTCGCCACCGTAACGTCACCATTCCAACCAGTCGCTGTACCGTCGGCAGTTTTAATGATTATCGAAGTGCCTCTTGTCACCGCCTCCGCTCGCGAATACTGCAGCAAATCGTAAAGCTCATTAGAAGCAGCAGTTACGCTGCTTTTGTGAATCAGGTAGCCAAAGCTCGGCATGGCAATCGCAGCAAAAATTCCGACGATTACTACTGCGACGATCAACTCGATCAACGTGAACCCGCCACCGCCCCCATGAGGACGTTGCCAGCTGCGACGCGTTACTGCTCGCGTAAGACCAGAGCTGAAATCCATCGATGAAATTCCATTTTTCGTTTGAAATATGGTGATACTACTCACCTTGCAAGTCGCTATGTAGTGGATGTTCGGGGATATTCGTACGACCAGTGGCATAACGCCTTTCTCGAAGGCGCATTTGCAGTGTCTCTCCGCTGAAAATCGTGCTTTCAAAGGCCATTTACCGTTTTTAATCAGGTCCAGCATGCCCAACCAACAACAGGTAATCATCATCGGCGGCGGCGTCATTGGCCTGCTCACCGCCTTCAACCTCGCATCCAAAGTCGAGCGGGTCGTCTTGCTCGACCGCTCAGCCGTCGGGCAGGAATCTTCCTGGGCGGGCGGTGGCATCGTTTCCCCGCTTTACCCATGGCGATACAGCCCCGCCGTCACAGCGTTGGCGCATTGGTCCCAGGATTTTTATCCGAAGTTGGCGAGGCGTTTGTTCGCTGCAACGGGTATCGACCCTGAGGTGCACAAAACCGGTCTCTACTGGCTGGACCTCGATGATGAATCCGACGCGCTGGCCTGGGCGGCCAAACAGAACCGGCCGCTGAGTGCTGTGGATATCTCGTCGGTGTATGACGCAGTTCCGGTCTTGGGCAGTGGCTATCGTCGAGCTATCCACATGGCCGATATCGCCAATGTGCGCAATCCCCGGTTGGTCAAGTCGCTGAAGGCCGCCTTGCTGGCGCTGCCGAATGTGACGATTCATGAGCAGTCGGCTGTGACCGGTTTCGTGCGCGAGGGCGAGCGAATCCTTGGCGTCAGCACTGCTGCGGGCGATATTTTGGGTGATCGGGTGGTGTTGGCTGCCGGTGCCTGGAGTGGAGAATTGCTGGCGTCGCTGGGATTGGTGCTGCCGGTTGAACCGGTGAAAGGCCAGATGATTCTCTACAAATGCGCGTCGGACTTTTTACCGAGCATGATCCTCGCCAAAGGTCGCTACGCGATTCCGCGCCGGGACGGTCACATCCTTATCGGCAGCACGCTAGAGCACGAGGGTTTTGACAAGACGCCTACCGAGCATGCCTTGGAAAGTCTCAAAGCGTCGGCAGTCGAACTGATTCCTGCATTGGCGGATGCGCAGGTCGTCGGGCACTGGGCCGGATTGCGGCCGGGATCGCCCGAAGGCATCCCCTTCATCGGCTCCGTGCCGGGTTTCGAGGGGTTATGGCTGAACTGCGGGCATTATCGAAACGGTCTGGTGCTGGCGCCGGCGTCGTGTCAGTTACTGACAGATTTGCTTGTGGGAGACAGGCCGATTATTGATCCTGAACTGTACGCACCTGTGGGACGGATTGAGCTCGCCTAGTGACGGAGCGCGCTTGCCCGCGAATGGGTTAAGCCTGATATAGCTGCGTTGGCTGGAGAAACTAATTCGCGGGCAAGCGCGCTCCTACGGGTGTATGCGCTCGGGCAATCTCAATCCAATCCCAACTTCTTCAACCGATAACGCATCGACCGGAACGACAGGTTCAATCGCTGCGCTGCAGCAGTTCTGTTCCACCGCGTTTCTTCGAGCGCCTGCAGGATCAGTTTGCGTTCGATACTTTCCAGGTAGTCCTCGAGATTGTCGATGTCCGCCAGATTCGGATCGCCCTGTTCATGGGTATTGATGGGTTCGGCCAGGCGTAGGTCGTCGGCGTTGATCTGGTCGTTGTCGCACAGCGTGTAGGCGCGTTCGAGCATGTTTTCCAGCTCGCGCACGTTGCCGGGGAAGCGGTAGTTTTTCAGCGCTTCGAGGGCTTTGGGCTGCAAGCGGGCAGGGGGCTGGACATTGTTAATGCTCAGCCGCTTCAAGACGTTGTTTGCCAACTCCTCGATGTCCTCACGACGCTCGCGTAGCGACGGCACGCGCAGCTCAATCACGTTTAGCCGGTAGTACAAATCCTGGCGAAACCGTCCAGCCGCCACTTCTGCGCTCAGGTCCTTGTGGGTGGCGCAGAGCACGCGTACGTCCACCACAACTTCCTGCTGGCCGCCGATAGGGCGAATGGATTTTTCCTGTATGGCCCGCAGCAGTTTGACCTGCATCGCCAAGGGCAGATCCGCCACTTCATCGAGGAACAGCGTGCCGCCACTGGCCGCTTGAAACAGGCCCGGTTTGTCCTCGTGGGCGCCGGTGAAACTGCCTTTGCGGTGGCCGAAAAACTCGCTTTCCATCAGGTCGGACGGGATCGCGCCGCAATTGACCGGTACGAACGGCTGATCTGCCCTGGAGCCTTGGTCATGGATAAGGCGCGCCACCAACTCCTTGCCACTGCCCGACTCGCCGCTGATGTAGATCGGGGCCTGACTGCGTGCCAGCTTACTGATCTGTTTGCGCAACGCTTCCATGGGTGGGGAGCTACCCAAAAGCCGGCGGTCCAGACGCGCTTCATTGGACTGCGGTAGCCGCAGGCGCAGGGCGCTGCTGACCAGTTCGCGCAGACGACCGAGATCGACCGGTTTGGTCAGGAAGTCAAAAGCCCCAGCTTTGAGGGCGTGGATCGCTGTGTCGAGGCTGCCATGGGCCGTGATCATGGCCACCGGCACCTGAGCGTGATGTTGCTGGATGTGTTGCACCAATTCCAGCCCGTTGCCGTCGGGCAGCCGCATATCGGTGAGGCACAGGTCGAATGGCTGTCGCGCCAGCCATTCGTGAGCTTCCTTGACGTTGCGCGCGCTGCGGGTATCGAGCTTCATCCGCCCCAGAGTGATCTCCAGCAGCTCGCGAATGTCGGGCTCATCGTCGACGATCAGGATCTTTTGCCGTTGGCTCATGTTCAACTCAATTTGAACGGATGGGCGAAGGTAATCCGCATGCAGCTGCCGGCACCTTCCCGTGGTGAGTAATCCAGATTGGCCTGATTGCTCTCGCACAGTTCGCGCGAAAGGTAGAGACCCAAGCCAGTTCCATTGCTTTCGGTTGTGAAAAACGGTTCGAAGATCTTGCTCAGGTGTTCCTGCGCCACGCCGGGGCCGTCGTCCAGCACTTCCAGCGTCGGCAGTTCACTCATGGGGTTGTGAAATAGCCTGAGCCACACGTTAGCGCGTTCGTTGTGTTGCGCGCTGTAGCGAAGGCCGTTTTGCACCAGATTGCTCATGACCTGCTGCAGTTGTTCGGCATCCATTCGGGTCGTGAGCAGGCCGGGGCCGGTCTCCAGATGAACCTGCTGATTGGCGGGCAACGAGTCGCCAAGCTCGGCGACGTACTGTTCCAGCCACTGCTTGAGGTCAAGCAAATTGGCTTCGGTCTGACGTCGACGGGACAGCTGCAAGACGTTCTCGATCACCAGATTCATCCGTCGTGATTGGTCCTGGATGATTTGACTGAGACGCCGATCAGCGTCGTCCAGTTCCTCAGACTCCGCCAGCAACTGCGCGGCGTGACTGATGGCGCCCAGCGGATTGCGGATTTCGTGGGCGATGCCCGCAGTCAATCGGCCCAGTGCGGCAAGCTTCAGTTGCTGCGCCTGTTGCGAGATTTGCGAGAGGTCTTCGAGGAATATCAGCGTGTGGCGGTGGGTGCCGCGAGTCAGCGCGATGAACCCCGCGCGCAGGACCGGCCCGATGGCGGAAGTGGAAATGCTGCGCGGTGCCAGTGTTGGATTGACCTGCCACTGGCGCAGCCGATCGACCAGCGGCAACGAGTAATCATCGATATTTCTGCCGACCAGCTCTTCGTGCCCCAGTAGCGTCAGCGCGCTCTGATTGGCCAGCAGCACTGTGCGCCTGGCGTCCAGTACCAAAATGCCGGTACGCATGCGTTGCAGGATCAGTGCGTTGAGCTCTTCCAGGTTATTCACATCTGCCGCACGCTGCTCGGCAATGTTCTCGCTGACCTGCAGCCGGCGCACCAGCGCCTGGACGAGCAACGCCGCTGCAAAGCAAAGCGCGCCCAACGACCCTGCTTGCACGTAATGATTGGCGGCCGCCGGCTTGTTGTAACTGATGTAAAAAGTCAGATAAATGATGCCAATCGCCGAAATCGCTGCGATTAGCAGACCGGGGCGCTTGCGAAGCAGTACGTTACTGATCGCTACCGAGGCGATGATCAGGTTGCCGATACCACTGGGTGCGCCGCCGCCGGCATAGAACAATGCCGACAGCATGAAGGCGTCGCCGACCGCCAGTAAAAACAACTGACCCTGACTGGTGGGCCGTTCCAGCAGCACCACGATCAGAATATTGAATACCAGATACAGCCAGCATCCGGTGCGGAACAGGTCGATGTTGGCCAGTTCCAGCAACTCGGCGTCCAGACTGCTGGAAATCAGCAGCACCAACATGACACCGATGGTCAATCGATACAGGTGGTACAGCCGAAGAATGCGCTGCGCTTGTGGGCTCGCGAGAGACAGAGTCTCAGCGGTCACGTGTCGCGGGGCCCTGAAGCCGGTGCGGCTCGCTGCAGTACCATTGCTGACCGGAACTCAGCGCGCGATCCTGCGGAACATGGACGCCGCATTGTGCGCAACGGACCATTGGCGCCGCCGCGATTTCCGGTGATTGCGCCTTGGGGCGTGGTGTAGGGCCTCGTTTAAGGCGTTTGAACAACCAAATGGCCGCCATGATCAGGGCGATCCACATAATCAAACGAATCATGTCTACCAGCTTATTGAGTGAATATTTCGCAGTGTAGCCAAGGCGCTGCCGCCCGGACAGTGATGTGCGCGCTTATAAAGTGTCCGGGCATAAAAAAGAGGCCCCGAAGGACCTCTCTTTGCTACGGCGGCGTGATCAGTCAAATACGCCGAACGTCGCGTAACTGAACCACGAGCGGTCGTTATTGCCTTCCGCTTCGTGTTCCTGCTCGTCGAGCTCTGCCTGATTCTCTGGCAGCAGATCAGCAGGAATGGCTTCCTTGGCGTCTTCGTACTGCTTGATCACGTCTTGGTTGGCGCGAGTCTGACCAGGCGGCAGTGGGGGACGGCTTTCGATCAGGCCCAATGTCGCCTTGGACAGCCACGAGCGGTTGTCCGCTTCGGACTCGCGAGGCTCAAACTTGCCGTCAGCCAATTGCGGGTGATCGGGGTAGTTGGTCTTGAGCACTTCAAGGCTGGTGTCAGCCAGGTCGTCCAGGTGCATGCGCTGATACGCTTCGACCATCACGGCCAGGCCATCGCCGACGGCTGGGGTTTCCTGGAAGTTTTCTACCACATAGCGGCCACGGTTGGCGGCGGCAACATAGGCCTGACGAGTCAGGTAGTAGTCAGCAACGTGGATTTCGTACGCAGCCAGCAGGTTGCGCAGGTAGATCATGCGTTGCTTGGCGTCAGGAGCGTAGCGGCTGTTCGGGTAGCGGCTGGTCAGTTGCGCGAACTCGTTGTAGGAGTCACGTGCAGCGCCAGGGTCACGCTTGGTCTGGTCCAGCGGCAGGAAGCGCGCCAGCAGGCCGACGTCCTGGTCAAACGAGGTCAGGCCCTTCAGGTAATAGGCGTAATCGACGTTCGGGTGCTGGGGGTGCAAGCGGATAAAACGCTCGGCAGCGGACTTTGCGGCTTCAGGCTCACCATTCTTGTAGTTGGCGTAGATCAGCTCCAGTTGGGCTTGATCTGCGTAACGACCGAATGGATAGCGTGATTCCAGCGCCTTGAGTTTCTCAGTGGCGCTGTTGTAGCTGTTGTTGTCCAGATCGGCCTGCGCCTGCTGGTACAGCTCGACTTCGCTGAGGTTTTCGTCGACGACTTCTTTCTTCGAAGAACAAGCAGCAGTGAGTGCGAGGATGGCGATCAGCAGCAGGTGTTTCACTTGCATGGCGGCTTGCGTCCCTATAACGGCCTGCTGTCTTGCGCAGGACCGTCCTGTTATGATGAGCGCCCCGTGGAACCCCCGGGACAAAAGACGCCGTATTTAACCACAAGCGCGCAGCCGAAACCAAAGGCCAGTGCCACCTCCTAGTTTGAGCATGTCTGAGATCATAGAACTCCGCGCAGAGGTGCCGTCCGAATTGGGCGGTCAACGCCTCGACCAAGTCGCCGCCCAACTCTTCGCTGAGCACTCACGCTCGCGCCTTTCCGCCTGGATCAAAGACGGCCGCCTGACTGTGGACGGAGGCGTTTTGCGCCCGCGTGACATCGTGCATGGCGGCGCTGTGCTGGCTTTGGTCGCCGAACAGGAAGCCCAGGGCGAGTGGATCGCCCAGGACATCGAACTGGACATCGTCTATGAAGACGACCAGATCCTGGTCATCAACAAACCTGCCGGTCTGGTCGTGCACCCCGCGGCTGGTCATGCTGATGGCACATTGCTGAACGCCTTGTTGCATCACATACCGGACATCGTCAATGTTCCGCGCGCCGGTATCGTGCACCGTCTGGACAAGGACACCACCGGTTTGATGGTGGTGGCCAAGACCATTCAGGCGCAAACGCAGCTGGTTACTCAACTGCAGAACCGCAGCGTCAGCCGTATTTATGAATGCATCGTGATCGGTGTCGTGACTGCCGGTGGCAAGATCAACGCCCCGATCGGTCGTCATGGCCAGCAACGCCAGCGTATGGCAGTGATGGAAGGCGGCAAGCCTGCGGTCAGTCATTATCGCGTGCTCGAGCGTTTCCGCTCCCACACCCATGTGCGGGTCAAGCTCGAAACCGGCCGTACGCACCAGATTCGCGTGCACATGTCGCACATCAACTTTCCCCTCGTTGGTGATCCAGCCTACGGCGGTCGCTTCCGCATTCCGCCAGCGGCCAGCGTCACGATGGTCGAGTCACTCAAGCATTTTCCGCGTCAGGCGTTGCATGCTCGTTTTCTGGAGCTCGATCACCCGACGACCGGTCAACGCATGAGCTGGGAATCGCCTCTTCCGGACGACTTTGTCTGGTTGCTGTCGCTGCTCAAGCAGGACCGCGAAGCGTTCGTTGGATGAGTGGATTCGTGGCGGACTGGCTGATTCCTGACTGGCCTGCGCCTGCGGGGATTAAATCGTGCGTCACCACACGAGCGGGCGGCGTGAGTCTGGCGCCGTTCGACAGTTTCAATCTTGGTGGTCATGTCGACGACGATCCTCAAGCCGTCCGCAGTAATCGCCTTGCGCTGACGTCGCGGCTCGACGTTCAACCTGCTTGGTTGCGTCAGGTGCACGGGGTCTCGGCGGTTGAGGCCACCGCTGCCGAAGTGATGGAGGCCGACGCCAGTTGGACGTCGACCCCAGCAGTTGCCTGCACGATCATGACGGCTGATTGTTTACCGGCGCTGTTCTGCAATCGATCCGGTACTCGGGTGGCGGCGGCGCACGCCGGTTGGCGCGGTCTGGCTGCGGGTGTGCTGGAAGCGGCGGTGGACAGCTTTTCCGACGATCCAGCCGATATCATGGTCTGGTTGGGCCCCGCCATCGGGCCCGATGCGTTCGAAGTTGGCCCGGAAGTGCGGGAAGCATTTATCGCTACGCACCCATTGACGGTGGACGCCTTCGTGCCGAGCGTCAACGACGGCAAGTTCATGGCCGACATCTACCAGCTGGCGCGCCTGCGCTTGGCGGCTTATGGTGTGAAAGCGGTCTACGGTGGCGGTCTTTCGACCTACAACGACCCGCGCTTCTACTCCTACCGTCGCAGCGCCCGCACCGGACGTTTCGCCTCGCTGATCTGGATCGAACACGCCTGATCCGCATCTGCCCGAAAGGCGTAGGAGTCCGGCTTGCCGACGAAGCTGAGAACTCGATTTGTTCTGACACTGCGCGTCGTTAGCTTCGCGGGCAAGCCTCGCTTCAACAGATTTGGGGCCGCCGCAATTCCGCCGCCCTTGTCACCGCCGGATCAAACTGGCGTTCGGCAGCTATCGTTGATCCACATCAATCAAACACCGCTTGAATCCTGAACAATTGCCCGCATCTTACGGACCATCTGCCAGGTTTTCTTTATCAGGTGTGTTCATTGCTCCGGCCTGGCTATATAGGAAGGTGACTAATGCGTATCGATCGTTTAACCAGCAAATTACAGTTGGCTTTATCCGACGCCCAATCTCTCGCGGTGGGCCTCGACCATCCGGCTATCGAGCCGGCGCACTTGATGCAGGCATTGCTTGAGCAACAAGGCGGTTCGATCAAGCCGCTGCTGTTGCAAGTAGGCTTTGACGTCAACAGCCTGCGCAAAGAGTTGAGCAAAGAGCTCGACCAGCTGCCAAAAATCCAGAACCCGACCGGCGATGTGAACATGTCGCAGGACTTGGCGCGCCTGCTCAATCAGGCTGACCGCTTGGCTCAGCAGAAGAGTGACCAGTTCATCTCCAGCGAACTGGTGCTGCTCGCCGCCATGGACGAGAACAGCAAGCTGGGCAAGTTGCTCCTCGGCCAAGGCGTCAGCAAAAAGGCTCTGGAAAATGCGATTATCAATCTGCGTGGCGGCGGCGCGGTGAATGACGCGAACGTTGAAGAGTCGCGTCAGGCGCTGGATAAATACACCGTCGACCTGACCAAGCGCGCCGAAGAAGGCAAGCTGGACCCAGTGATCGGGCGTGATGACGAAATCCGTCGCACGATTCAGGTGCTGCAACGCCGTACCAAAAACAACCCGGTGCTGATCGGTGAGCCAGGCGTCGGTAAAACCGCCATCGCCGAAGGCCTGGCCCAGCGCATCATCAACGGTGAAGTGCCGGACGGCCTGAAGGGCAAGCGCTTGCTGTCGCTGGACATGGGTGCGCTGATTGCCGGTGCCAAGTTCCGGGGCGAGTTCGAAGAGCGCCTCAAAGGGCTGCTCAATGAACTGTCCAAGCAGGAAGGCCAGATCATCCTGTTCATCGACGAACTGCACACCATGGTCGGCGCCGGCAAGGCCGAAGGCTCGATGGACGCTGGCAATATGCTCAAGCCTGCCTTGGCGCGTGGCGAGCTGCACTGTGTCGGCGCGACCACGCTCAACGAATACCGCCAGTACATCGAGAAGGATGCCGCCCTCGAACGTCGCTTCCAGAAAGTGCTGGTAGAAGAACCGAGCGAAGAAGACACCATCGCCATTCTGCGTGGCCTGAAAGAGCGTTACGAGGTTCACCACAAAGTGGCGATCACCGATGGCGCAATCATCGCGGCCGCCAAGCTAAGCCATCGTTACATCACCGACCGTCAGTTGCCGGACAAGGCCATCGACCTGATCGACGAAGCCGCCAGCCGCATCCGCATGGAAATCGACTCCAAGCCTGAAGTCCTCGACCGGCTTGAGCGGCGCCTGATTCAGCTCAAGGTCGAAGCGCAGGCGCTCAAGAAGGAAGACGACGAAGCGGCAATCAAGCGGCTTGAAAAGCTGCAGGAAGAAATCATTCGCCTGGAGCGTGAGTACGCTGATCTGGAAGAGATCTGGACGTCGGAAAAAGCCGAGGTCACAGGCTCTGCGCAGATCCAGCAAAAGATCGAGCAGTCACGCCAGGAACTGGAGGCTGCGCGTCGTAAGGGCGACCTGAATCGCATGGCCGAGTTGCAGTACGGGATCATCCCGGATCTGGAGCGCAGCCTGCAGATGGTCGATCAGCACGGCAAGCCTGAGAATCAGTTGCTGCGCAGTAAGGTCACCGAGGAAGAAATCGCCGAGGTCGTCTCCAAGTGGACCGGCATTCCTGTGTCGAAAATGCTCGAAGGCGAGCGCGACAAGCTGATGAAGATGGAAAGCCTGCTGCATCAGCGCGTGATCGGTCAGAACGAAGCCGTTGTAGCTGTGGCCAATGCCGTGCGCCGCTCCCGTGCCGGGTTATCCGACCCTAATCGCCCAAGCGGCTCGTTCATGTTCCTCGGCCCGACCGGCGTGGGTAAGACCGAACTGTGCAAGGCGCTGGCCGAATTTCTGTTCGACACCGAAGAAGCAATGGTGCGCATCGATATGTCCGAGTTCATGGAGAAACATTCCGTGGCACGGCTGATTGGTGCGCCGCCGGGCTACGTCGGCTACGAAGAAGGCGGCTACCTGACCGAAGCTGTGCGTCGCAAGCCGTACTCGGTGATTCTGCTGGACGAAGTCGAGAAAGCGCATCCGGACGTCTTCAACGTGCTGCTGCAAGTGCTGGAGGACGGGCGCCTGACTGACAGCCATGGCCGGACAGTGGACTTCCGCAATACCGTGATCGTCATGACCTCGAACCTGGGCTCAGCGCGTATTCAGGAGCTGGAAGGGGATCGTGAGGCCCAGCGTGCAGCGGTCATGGATGCGGTCAGCTCGCACTTCCGTCCGGAGTTTGTAAACCGGATCGACGAAGTAGTGGTATTCGAGCCACTGGCGCGGGATCAGATTGCCGGCATCGCCGATATTCAGCTTGGGCGTTTGCGTAAGCGTCTGGCTGAGCGCGATCTGGCGCTGGAGTTGACGCCTGAGGCGATGGATAAGTTGATCGCCGTGGGTTACGACCCGGTGTATGGCGCGCGGCCTCTGAAGCGCGGCATTCAGCGCTGGATCGAGAATCCGCTGGCGACGTTGATCCTGTCTGGCGAGTTCATGCCTGGCAGCAGCATCACTGGCCGGGTCGAAGGCGACGAGATCGTTTTCAGTTGATTCATCCGCTGTCTATATAGATAGGGCAAAAAGGGCTTCCCGCGTGGAGGCCCTTTTTTTCGCCGGGTGTTTTGTACGCGAACCTGGATGGGTGGTGGGGCGATCTTCAGGAAAGTCGCAAATCATTGTCTTAAAAGCAATTTAGAGGGTTGACAGGTGTTTCTGGAAATGTAGAATAGCGCGCCTCAGAGACGTGAACGCAGCGATGCGAACAGGTCGAAGAGGCTGAAAATGCAGTAGATTCAGGGTAGTAAGTGCAAGACATTGTTTTGCATGGATGTACTGAGTTTGTTGTGTTGGAAGCGTTGTAAAGTTGCATCTGAAATTGAATAGTTCCGTGATAGCTCAGTCGGTAGAGCAAATGACTGTTAATCATTGGGTCCCAGGTTCGAGTCCTGGTCACGGAGCCAATTTTCAGAATGTAGCCATGTCGGGGTATAGCGCAGTCCGGTAGCGCGCCTGCTTTGGGAGCAGGATGTCAGGAGTTCGAATCCCCTTACCCCGACCACTATTTTGGGTCGTTAGCTCAGTTGGTAGAGCAGTTGGCTTTTAACCAATTGGTCGTAGGTTCGAATCCCACACGACCCACCATTTTCTGCCCGGCTTCATCGGGTTGAATCTTAGGGAGTGACGCCAGTCGCGTCACCCGCTTAGAATGCGCCTTACGAGGTGCATTCTTGTTTTATCGGGGTATAGCGCAGTCCGGTAGCGCGCCTGCTTTGGGAGCAGGATGTCAGGAGTTCGAATCCCCTTACCCCGACCACTTTCTGTCCAGTTGTTGTAAATGGGCTGAAGACTGGTTTCAACGCCAACCGTGTTGAAGCACATGAAAAAGGCGTCCTTCGGGACGCCTTTTTTGTTTGTGTCGGTTGCCTGCTACTGCGGCTTCGGCCCATCACCCCACGACGCTTCGATCTGATTCTTCAGATCCGTTGGAATCGGCGCGAAATCCAGCGAACGCGCCTGTTCTTGACCGTTTTCCAGCGTCCAGCGGAAGAAATCCTGCACGGCTTTCTGGCGATCAGCGTCCCTGGCTTGGCGGTACAGAATGATAAACGTCGCCGCCGTGATCGGATAAGCCTGCTCGCCGGGTGCGTTGAGCATCGAAAGGTCAAAGTCCTTCGCGTTTTTCCAGTCCGCTGTAGCGGCAGCAGCCTGAAAGCTCTCAGTGCTCGGCGCCACGAAATTGCCCGATGCGTTCTGCAGCAATCCGTAGTTCAGCTTCTGTTGTTTGACGTAGGCGTATTCGACGTAGCCAATTGAATTGGGCATCTGCTTCACGTAAGAGGCCACGCCCTCACTGCCCTTGCTACCTAGCCCCACCGGCCATTTCACCGACGTACCTTCCCCCAGTTTCTCTTTCCACTGCGGGCTGACGCGGGAGAAGTAGCTGGAGAGGTTGAACGTGGTGCCTGAATCCTCAGAGCGGTAAACCACGTTGATCTTGGCGTCAGGCAACTTCTGGCCCGGGTTGAGCGAGACGATTGCGGGGTCGTTCCACTTGCTGATCTTGCCCATGAAGATATCGGCCAGCAGCGGTCCGCTGAATTTCATGCTGCCGGGCGCCACCGATGCCACGTTGATGACTGGCACCACGCCTCCGATGACCGAAGGAAACTGCTGCAAGCCCAGTGATTGCAATTCTGCTGACTTCATCGGCATGTCAGTAGCGCCAAAATCCACCGCTGCTTCCTTGATCTGGGCGATACCAGCGCCCGAGCCGATGGATTGGTAATTAACGCGGATGCCGGTCTTCTGGTTGTAATCGGTCGCCCACTTGAACAGTACGGGGTACACGAACGTCGAGCCCGCGCCGGTCACCTCGGTGGTGGCCGCGCTGGCAGCGGTGAATATCGACAGATTAAGCGCAATGCCCAGACCGGCGCTGAGCATCATTCGGGAGAGCTGAAGCATGGAGTGACTTCCTGTGATCGAGCGACATCGAGTGTGATGCTCTTATGGGATCACAGTAATCAGCACGTTTTTGTGACAGGAAATGAACATAGACCCCATATACCTGTGGGAGCGAATTCATTCGCGAAGCAATTTGTCAGACGGTGAAGCGAGTCATCTGTACCGGCCTCTCGCGAATAAATTCGCTCCTACAGGTCACGCGTTACATCAGCTCTGTATGTAGACCGCATGCGTATGCGTGTACTCATAAAGCCCATGCTTGCCATCCGCGCCGCCCACTCCGGATTTACGCACGCCGGCATGGAAACCCTGCATCGCCTCGAAGTTTTCGCGGTTGACGTAGGTTTCACCAAAATCAATCTCGCGAATCGCGTGCATCGCCTTGCCCAGGTCGCGGGTGTAGATCGATGACGTCAGCCCGTATTCGCAGTCATTGGCCAAGGTAATGGCTTCATCCAGGTCGTCGATGATCTGAATCGGCAGCACCGGCCCGAAGATCTCCTTGCGCATGATTTCCATGTCAGCGCGACAGCCGGTCAGCACGGTCGGTTGATAGTGGAAGCCCTGTTTCAGGTCGGCAACCGATCCGCCTGTCACCAACTCCGCGCCTTGTGCCAGCGCGGTTTTGACTTTCGCCGCCACGCTGTCCAGACCCTGACGGTTGATCAGCGGTCCCATCTCCGCATCAGCCATCGCAAGCGGATCGCCGTAACGAGTCGCCGCCATCGCAGCCGTGATCTTGCCGATGAACTCATCAGCCACACGTCGCTCCACGTACACCCGCTCGGCGCAATTGCACACTTGCCCGGTGTTGATGATCCGAGAATCCCTGATGGCCTTCACCGCCAGATCGATATCGGCGTCACCCAGCACAATGGCGGGCGCCTTGCCGCCCAGTTCCAGGTTCAGTTTGGTGATGTTGCTGGCGGCGGCGGCCATGATGCGTGATCCGGTTTCGACGCTGCCGGTGAAGCTGATCATGTTCACCTGCTTGTGTGCACTCAACGCCGCGCCAACCCGACCATCGCCGCTGACCACGTTGAACACGCCGGGTGGCAGGTCGATTTCGGCCACCAGCTTGGCGAACTCGAAACAGTTGTTCGGGGTTTCTTCGCTGGGTTTGATCACGATGGTGTTGCCGGTGATCAGCGCGGGGGCCATTTTGCGGCGATCAGGAAGAACGGGAAATTCCACGGCAGAATCCCGGCCACCACGCCCAACGGCTTGCGGAATAAGAAAATGTTTTCGCCGGGGCGGTCGCTGGTGATGATTTCGCCTTCTATGCGGCGCGCCCACTCGGCCATGTAGTCCAGATAGTCGGCGGTGAAATTGACTTCGACTTCCGCCAGCCCGCTGATCTTGCCTTGCTCCAGCGTAATGGTGCGTGCCAGATGGGCGACGTTCTCCCGCAGTTTGTTCGCGATCTTGCGCAAGTAGCCGGCGCGCTCGATGGCCGGTTTGCGTGCCCAATTTTGCTGGGCGGCGCGGGCTGAAGCCAAGGCGCGATCAACTTCGTTGCTGTCACTGGCCGGCACTTTCGACAGCACAGCGCCAGTGGCTGGGTTGGTGACGTCGAAATGTTCGGCGCTGTTGCTGAACTGGCCGTTTATATAGTTCTGGTAAACGGGGACGGAGGACATTGGCAGACTCCCTTTCAAATCATTGAGCAATCAATAAGTGCGCGACGGCGCGGGTGCGTTTGGGGTGTCGCGATAGAGCGCCAGATTGGCTTTTGCGGCCTGGCGCAACAGGCTGATGTCGATGCCCACGGCGACGAACTGGCAGCCCCAACTCAGGTAGCGGCGCGCGTCTTCTTCAGCGGGAGCGAGGATGCCGCACACTTTACCGGCTGCCAGTGTTGCGTCGACTGCGTGGCGAATCTTCTCCTGCACTTCGGGGTGCGAGGGATTGTTAATGTGGCCCAGCCCTGTGGATAAGTCGGCAGGCCCGATGAATACCGCGTGCACGCCCTCGACTGCGGCGATGGCTTCGACGTTTTCCACACCTTTGCGCGATTCCACCTGAACGATCAGGCAAAGTTCTTCATGCGCTGTATTCAGATAATCAGGCACGGCGTCCCAGCGGGTTGCCCGGGTCAGGCCGCCGCCGACGCCCCGTATGCCGTGGGGCGGGTAGCGCATGGCTTGCACCAGAGCGCGGGCCTGTTCGGCAGATTCGACCATGGGCACCATCAGCGTCTGCACGCCAACATCCAGCAATTGCTTGATCAGCACCGCATCACCGGTCACTGCGCGCACCACTGGCGCGGTGGAGTAGGGCGCGACCGCTTGCAGCTGGGACAAAATGCTCGGCACGGTGTTGGGCGCATGCTCCCCATCGATCAACATCCAGTCGTAACCCAGCCCGGCGACGATTTCCGACGCGTAACCGGTGGCGAAACCGGCCCAGATTCCGTACTGCGGTTCGTTCTTGGCCAGCGCGGTTTTGAACGCGTTGTGAGGCATTTTCATAAAAATTCCCTGTCAGTGCGTGTATGGACGGTGTAGCTGACATTCAGGATTAAGCGTCACGCCAAAGCCGGGCTGATCGAGTTTTGACAGGCGCATGCGGCCGTTTTCCGGCACCGGCTCACCCAGCAATTGCGGGTGGAACATCGGCACCACTTCGTCGGCCTTGGGCGCCATCATCAGAAATTCGGCGAACGGGCTGTTGGTCCGTGTGGCGACGAAGTGATAACTGTAGACCGAGGATCCGTGGGGCACGACCATCGCGTTGTGCGCGTCGGCCAGCGCCGAAATCTTGATCAGCTCGGTGATCCCGCCGCACCAGCCAACATCCGGCTGGATGATGTCGCAGCACCCCATTTCCAGCAGCATGCGAAAGCCCCAGCGCGTGGCTTCATGCTCACCGGTGGTGACCAACATGCCCTTGGGCACATTTTTGCGCAGTTCGGCGTAGCCCCAGTAATCGTCGGGGGAGAGCGCTTCTTCGATCCACTTCAAGCCGAATTCATGAGCACCGTGGGCCAGTTTGGTCGCGTAGTTCAAATCCAGGCTCATCCAGCAATCGAGCATCAGCCAGAAGTCCTTGCCGACCCGCTCGCGCATCACCGCCAGCTCTTCAAGGTTTTTGCGCAGGCCTTCTTCGCCTTCGGACGGGCTGTGATGCAGTGGCAGCTTGCCGCCGATGAAACCCATTTTCTGCGCCAGATCTGGGCGCGCGCCTGTGGCGTAGAACTGCAATTCGTCACGCACCGCGCCGCCGAGCAATTGATGAACCGGTTCCTGACGGACTTTGCCGAGCAAATCCCACAGCGCCAGGTCGATGCCGGAAATGGTGTTGATCACAAGCCCTTTGCGCCCGTAGTACTGCGAGGACAGGTACATCTGGTCCCAGATTTTTTCGATGTCAGTGACCTTCGCGCCTTCGAGAAAACGCGCTAGGTGCTTCTCGACGATGTAGGCCGCAGGCTCACCGCCTGTCGTGACCGAGAAGCCGACGTTACCGGCCGAGTCTTCTATTTCAACCACCAGCGTACCCAGCACGTTGATGCCGAAACTGCGACGGCTCTGGCGGTATTCCGGGTATTTGGCCATCGGGGTAGAGATGTGATCGTCGATCCAGTGGCCATCGCCCTGGTCGTGATAATCGGCGCCACCGCCCCGCAAAACGAAAGCGCGGACGTGTTTGATGGTGGGCGTGCTCATGGAGAACTCCTTTGCGTCGTAAATGGCGAAATCAGTGCTGAAAAGTGGGCAGCTTTTGAGGTGTCGTCTGTTTTGGCGGTCGGATGCCCATCACCAGCGCGGCAGCGATCAGCGTCGTGCAGGCCACCAGATACAAGCCGGCAGTCGGGGAATGAAAAGCGCCTTCGGCCCAATTCTTGAGAATCGGCGCGATGAATCCGCCCAGCGCGCCGAATGAGTTGATCAGGGCAATCGCGCCCGCTGCGGCGCTGCCGGCCAGGAAGCTGCCGGGAAAGGTCCAGAACACCGGTTGCACAGCGATGAAGCCTGAGGCGGCGAAGCAAAGCGCCAAAATGCCCAGCAGCGGATTGGCAAATGTGACCGAAGCGGCGATGCCGACGCTCGACACCACCAATGTCAGTGCCGCGACCAGGCGACGCTGACCGGTGCGATCAGCGATAGCCGGTACACGCCAGGCGGCGATCAACGCGCAGATCCAGGGGATCGCGCTGACCAACCCGACCATCAGCCCGACTTTGCTGCCCATCAATCCGGCGACTTGGGTCGGCAGATAAAACACCACGCCGTAGACGCTGGCCTGAATCAGCAGATAAATCACGCACAGATAAAGCACCGCCGGTTGGCACATGGCCTTGAGCACGCTGCCGTGACCTTGTTTGCTGGCGTCTTCTTCGTCGAGGACTGCCTGCAATTGGTGACGCTCATCGACGGTCAGCCATTTGGCGTCGGCAGGGCGGTTATCCAGATAAAAGTACGCCCAGACGCCCACGACTGTGGCCATCAAACCTTCGACCGCGAACAGCCATTGCCAGCCGTGGCTGCCGAATACGCCGTCCAATTCCAGCAACAAGCCTGACAGCGGGCTGCCGAAAATGAACGCCAGCGGCGCACCAAAATAAAAGAAGCCCATGGCCCTGCCGCGGGCGGCTTGCGGGAACCAGTAGGTGAGATAGAGGATGACGCCGGGGAAGAAACCGGCCTCGGCCACGCCCAGCAAAAAGCGCAGCACGTAGAAAGTGGTTTCGGTGTGAGCGAAGACCATCGCAGCGGACACCAGACCCCAGGTCACCATGATCCGGCACATCCACAGGCGGGCGCCGATCTTGTGCATGATTAGATTGCTCGGCACTTCGAGCAGTGCATAGCCGACGAAAAACACGCCCGCACCGAAGGCGAAGGCCGCTTCACCGATGCCGGTGTCGGCTTGAAAGGCTTGTTTGGCGAAGCCGACGTTGGCGCGGTCAAGAAACGCCATGATGTACATCAGCAGCAGGAAGGGCAAAAGCCGCCATGAGACCTTGGCGAGCAGGGACGCGGGGAGTGTGTTCACGGCAGTTTCCTTTTTGGAATTATTGACTGCGTCACCCAGCGTAGCGCTGGAGTGGATGCGAATGTACTGCCGTGCAGCGATGCGTGACCAATCGTTTTTAGATTAAGATCGATACCCTCACGGTATCGATGGCGGAAAATTCTCCATGTCCGAAAACACCTCGCCCCATCACCTGTTCAGCCGCCTGCGCTACAAGCACCTGCAAATGCTGGTGGTGTTGGGCTCAAGCATGAATTTGCACCGCGCCTCGATGAACATGCACATGTCTCAACCCGCAGCGACGCGGATGTTGCGCGAGATTGAAGACATGTTCGGCTGCGAGCTGTTCGAGCGCCTGCCGCGCGGCATGCGCCCGACCGCGTTGGGCAAGGAGCTGCTGCGATTTGCCGAGTCCGCGCTCAGCGGTCTTGATCGTTGCGCCGCCGACATGCAGGCCCGCCAGCAGGGTGGCTACGGTTATCTAGCCATCGGCACGATCATGGGCGCCGCGCCGGATCTGGTGATGAATGCCGTGGCCGAGATCAAGGCGCTCAATCCGCAGCTGCGCATCCGGATCATGGGCGACACCAGCGATCAGGTGATTCAATTGCTGGAGCAGGGGCGCATTGATCTGGCGATCGCCCGGCGAAACGCCACCACCGACCGCGAGCACTACGCCTTTGAGCCGCTGGGCAATGAGCGCTTGATGGTGGTGGTGCATCAGGGCCATCCGCTGGCCAAGCGCCGCAAGCTGGACTGGGCCGAGCTGGTCAGCGACTGGCCGTGGATTCTGCAACCCGAAAGCAGCCCGGCCCGGATCGCTTTCGATCAGGCGCTTGAGCGTCTGGCTTTGCCATTGCCAGCGGACATCATCGAATGCAGCTCGGTGTATTCGATGCAGCAACTGGTGCAACTGACGGACGCAATCATGGTGCTGTCCGAGTCGGCGCTGCGCGATTATCTGAAGATGGGCCTGGTCAAGGCGCTACCGGTGAAAATCGAAGAACGCATGGCGCCGTTCGGACTGCTGACGCGCAAGGGCGAAGCGATGAGCCGAGAGTTGGCGCAGTTTATTGAGTTGTTGCGTGCAAAAGGTGTGTCGACAGCCCTGTAGGAGCGAACTTGTTCGCGAGGCGCAATGACAGACACACCGCGTTGGCCGTCTCGCCAACAAGTTGGCTCCTACAGCTGGGTGTCGGACAAGACGGGTGGGCGTCAGGCGGCACGCGGTATAGACTGCCGACTGTACTGTCAGCCCCGGTCGTTCTTATGAAAGCACCCGTCGCGCTTTACGAAACTGAACGACTTCAAGCGCTACGTTCGCTTGAGATTCTTGATACCCCCGCCGAAGCTTCGTTGGACCGGATCACCCGATTGGTCTCCAAGGTGTTGGACGTGCCAATTGCGCTCGTCACACTGGTCGATGAAAAGCGCCAGTGGTTCAAATCCCGTGTGGGCATCGAGGTTGTCGAAACCTTGCGCGACGATGCGTTCTGCGCGCACGCGATTTTGCAGGACGGACCGATGGTGGTGCCTGACGCCACGCGTGACGCGCGCTTTAGCGACAACTGTTTGGTCACCCAGGCCCCTCACGTCCGCTTCTACGCCGGGGTTCCGATACGTACCAGTCAGGGATATGCGGTCGGCACACTCTGCGCCATTGATGAGCAGCCCCGAGTACTGACTCACGATGAGCTCACCATTCTGTGCGATCTGGCCGACATGGTCAGCCGAGAGATACAGCTGCGCGAAAACCTGATGCAGGTCCGCACGCAAGCAAAAAAAACCGATGATCTGTTCGAAGCCAGCGAGGCGGCTTATCGTTCGATGTTCGAGTTGGCCTCGGTCGGCATCGCGTTGGTGGCGCCCGATGGCAACTGGATCAGCGTCAATCAGGCGCTGTGCGATCTTGTGGGCTATAGCGTGCAGGAACTCAAGGGCCTGACCTTTCAGGACATCACCTTTCCCGATGACCTCAACGCCGACATGGGCCTGTTACGGCAACTGGTTGCGGGCGATATCGATCATTACCAGCTCGAAAAACGCTACCTGCACAACAACGGCAAGCCGGTATGGGCCGACTTGAGCGTGACCAAAAAGCTGTCGGCGGACGGTGAGCTGGAGTATTTCATCTCGATCATCCAAAACATTCAGGGCCGCAAGGAGCTTGAGCAGGAAGCCAAGCACGACGCCTTGACCGGGCTGCTAAATCGGCGCGCGCTGGACTCTTTGCTGCCCATCGCCCAGGCCCGGGCGGATCGCTCGAAAATGCTCCTGGCGTTGCTGTTTCTGGATCTGGATGGCTTCAAGGGCATCAACGACACTTACGGCCACGATGCGGGCGACGAGTTGCTGCGCGTTATATCCCAGCGCCTGACAGTCAGCGTCAGGCGCACTGACAGTCTGATTAGACTGGCGGGGGACGAGTTCATCGTGATTCTGGAAGGGATAGTCCCGGGGGCCAACGAGGCGCGGGAAGTTGCGAACAAGCTGCTGACAGCCATTGCTGAGCCGATGATCATCAAGGGCCATTCGATCACGACCCAAGCGAGCATCGGGTTTTCCATCTACGAACCTGGCTCCGGCAAGGCACCGGATGAGCTTATTCGCGAGGCAGATCGGTGGATGTACAAGGCCAAGCATTTGGGCAAAGGGCAGGTGTTGCCGTGAAGGTTTTGGGCTGGCGTGCGATTTAAGGTGATTGCCTGGATTCGTGGGAGCGGACCTGTCCGCGAAGACTGACTGGCAGGCGCTAAAAATGTAGCGTCTGTGCAGCCCTCTTCGCGGACAGGTCCGCTCCCACATTTAGTCCGAGTTTGATCCGGATTTTGGGGAGGCGAGGATTAGTGCAGCTTCATCCTCGGCTCCGTCCCGCGTCCGATCCGGCTGCCGAGCATGAGCATCGCCGTGCGGAACACGCCGTATAGCGCCATCTGGTGCATGCGATACAGCGACACGTAAAACATCCGCGCCAGCCAGCCTTCCAGCATCACGCTACCGGTCAGGTTACCCATCAAGTTGCCCACCGCTGAAAACTTCGACAGTGAAATCAGCGAGCCGTAGTCCTTGTAGCTGTACTCCGGCAGGCTTTGGCCCTCAATGCGCAGCTTCAACGACTTCACCAGCAACGACGCTTGCTGATGCGCTGCCTGAGCACGCGGCGGTACGTTGCGATCGGTGCCTTTCATGGGGCATGAGGCGCAATCACCGAAGGCAAAAATGTTGTCATCACGGGTCGTTTGCAGGGTCGGACGCACTTGCAGTTGGTTAATGCGGTTGGTTTCCAGCCCGGCGATGTCCTGCAAGAACGCCGGAGCACGAATGCCCGCCGCCCAGACTTTCAACGTCGCCGGGATCACTTGACCGGACGCCGTGATCAGCGCATCGGCGGTCACTTCACTCACCGCCGAATTGGTCAGCACGGTCACGCCGAGTTTTTCCAGCGTCTTGTGCACTGGGCCGCCGATGCGTTCTGGCAGTGCTGGTAATACTCGGGGACCGGCTTCGATCACGGTGATACGCAGGTTTTCCGGCTTGATCTGGCCCAGCCCGTACGCCGCCAGCTCTTGTGCGGCGTTGTGCAACTCGGCCGCCAGTTCGACGCCCGTTGCCCCGGCACCGACGATGGCGACGTTGATCTCTTCGACGACATCGTTCTGGCTTGCATGGGCACGCAGATAGCGGTTGAGCAATTGCTGATGAAAGCGTTCGGCCTGCTTGCGTGTGTCGAGGAACAGGCAGTGCTCTGCCGCGCCTTTGGTGCCGAAGTCGTTGGTCGTACTGCCGACGGCAATCACCAGCGAGTCGTAATCCAGGCTGCGCTCGGGGACTAGTTCATTGCCGTCTTCATCGAGGGTGGCTGACAGGTGAATCTGCTTGGCCTCGCGGTCCAGCCCGGTCATGCGGCCCAGTTGAAAGGTAAAGTTATTCCACTTGGCCTGCGCCACGTAGTTCAGCTCGTCTTCATAGGAATTCAGTGAGCCGGCTGCCACTTCGTGCAACAGCGGTTTCCAGATATGGGTCAGGTTGGCGTCAACCAGCACCACACTGGCGGCGCCTTTCTTGCCGAGGGTTTTACCCAGACGGGTAGCCAGCTCCAGACCACCGGCGCCTCCGCCGACAATCACAATACGATGAGTCATGGGGATATCTCATAAGGCTTAAGGAATTCTTTGGGCGGTCTATCCGCGCGAGCGCCAGGCAGCTCATAGCGTCAGATAACTCAGCAAACGGCTCAACAGGCCCAGCCCGACCACCACTGCAATCACCACCACAAGGAGCATCCACGGCCGAAAAGGCCGGCGCTCGACTCGATGCTGGGGTGCTTGGAGGTACTCTTCGACACGTCTTTGGTCGTCAGGGTTCAGGCGGCTGGTCATGTGAGCCTCTTATGGACGTTGAGTGCGTTCAGAAAGCTACGGGGTGCGATGATTTCACAGGCTGATACCTACGTCGAACACTACGCTGCGGCCCAGGTTGGTCCTGAGGAAATCCGGTGCGTCGGGATGGGCAAACAGCACGCGGGCAAACGTGGGGCCGACCAGTGATAACGAGCGCCAGCCCTGGCGCAGGTACTCGGTGGGCGGCGGGAAATGGCTGTTCAGATCGAGCACCTCGCGCTTGAGGCTGGCGAAGGCGATGATGTCGAGCTCACTCAGGTCCAGGCCGCGCTCTTTGTAGTTGTGGGCTTTCTTTCGCAGGGTAGGCGCCAGGCGGTGCAGCAACTCGGAGGCGGGAATGCGTTTGGGTTTGGCCTCGCGGCGCACCAGTTGGCTGAGCGAGAACGCGCTGCGCCGACGTTGCAACTCCTCGCGCCATTCATCGTTCAGGCGGCGGCCTTCATCGAGTACGAAGAACACCTCAAAGCAGGCATCGCGGAACAGCACGTCCGGTGGTTCTTGCCCTGCTGGCAGAAAGTCTTCGTTGCGATGGGGAATGTTCAGGCCTTGCAGCAAGCGCTGACAAACCCAGCGCTCACGCTCCCACTTGCGCGCATTGGAAAGGAACGCATTGGCCTGTTCGGCTTGGATCGTCAGAAGACGCAGGTAGTCGGAGTCATCCATGAGCCCAAGCTTAGCGTTCTATCGCGCAGAAAAAAGCGATTCGAATAGATAAATCCTGATGCCCTGATCTACGCGGTCCCTGTAGGAGCTGACGAGCAACGCGAGGCTGCGAATCGGTATGTCAGACAAATTGAATCGCAGCCTCGCGTTGCTCCTCAGCGCCTACAACTGCACGTTTCGATCTTTACAAATCCTGGCTGCCTCGCTCGGATCTCTGTAGGAGCGAACTTGTTCGCGAGGCGTTATGACTGACACACCGCATTGACTGCCTCGCCAACAAGTTGGCTCCTACAGCATTCGGCGCTCGTTACAAATCCCGCTGCTTCCTGAACTGCCCCGGTGGCATGCCGTGGGCGTTGCGGAAGCGGCGGGAGAAGTAGGCTTCGTCGGCGAAGCCGCACAGCCGCGCTATCTCGCCCACCGGTTTGGTGCCATTGAGGAGCAGCGTGCGCGCCAGGTGCATTCTGCGTTCGAGTACCAGTTCGCTGAAGGTTTTGCCGACTTCCTTGCGCAGCCAGTGCGTCAGGTAATTGGGCGACAGGAACGCCGCCGACGCCGCTTTCTTCAGGTTCAAATCCGGGTCGCTGAGGTTCTTGCGCACGTACTCAGACATTCGCGCCAACGCATCCCGGCGACTGCGTTCGGCGGCGTTGTCGTCGGCCAGGGTTTTGATCGGCTCCGCAAATCGTTCGCACACTGTCCCGATCAGCTGCAACAAACAGCCCTTGAGAATCTCCCGCGTACCGAACTGGCGTTGCTGGTCCAGCTTGCGCATGCGCTGTAGCAGCGTGTGGATCTCGACGAAATCTGCTTCCTCGAGGATGTAATCCAGGCTTTCCTGAAAACGAAAGGGCGACAACTCCGGCGCCAGGGCAATGGGCACGTCTTCCAGGTCCAGCGGATCGCACTGCAACTGCGGAAGCAAAAAGGTCTGGGCGAAGTTGATCAGCAGAAAGTTGCCATCGTCCGGGTGGGGGATCAAATGCAATTTGTGCGGGAGGATGAACGCCAGCGCGTGTCGCGGAAACGGCCGGACCACGCCGCCAATGTGCTGCACCGTATCACCGCCCAGATTGATCTGAATCTGAAAATACTCATGACGATGCGGGCCAGTTTCAGCGCTTCGGGCGCTCTTGTCACGAATGTAAAAGTCGGGCCTCTCGCTGCGTTGCTGCATGCCGTAAGTCGGCACTTGAGTCGCTGAATCCATCAATCGGTACCTCTTCAAAGCGTGGCCGTTCGCAGTGTCCCTTGTTTGGTCTGTCCACGCATAGCGCAAATTCCCACTCGTAGACCGGAGGATTATCAGTCGTCCTACCACTCAGTGCATGAAGATGCTTTGCCGAGCGCTGCCCGCGTTGTCCAAAAAAATTTGGCTGACCAAAAACCGCACGACCCCTCTATTTCAAGCGTTAAAGCAGTATTCAGTCCAAGTTCATGAGCGTCCTACGCTTGCCGAATTTCTTGGACAAATAGGAGGCGCGACGCGTTTAAATCCAAAAACGTTCTAAGTCATCGATTGTATTTGCGTGGTTGTACGATAACTTGGAGTGGCTTCTCCGATACCAATAAAAACAATGAGGAACTCTCATGTCGAGCACCCCTGACATTCAGGCGGTCGACGCTCGTGTCGCCGCACCCGCTGCAGCCGCACCGGCTCACCTCCCTACTCGCCGTCGCTGGTTTATGCTTTCCCTGTTGCTGATCGCCACGATCATCAACTACGTGGACCGCGTGAATATCTCCATCGCCGCACCGTTCATGGCCAAGGACCTGGGTCTGGACAAAGTCGAGATGGGCCTTATCTTTTCCGCCTTCGCCTGGACTTACGCCTTTGCGTTGGTGCCGGCTGGCTTTCTCGCTGACCGCTTCGGCTCCCGACTCACTTATGGTGCATCGCTGATCTCTTGGTCTGCCGTAACGGTTTGCCAAGGCATGGCAGGAGGGTTCGCCTCGTTGTTTGGTCTGCGTCTGGCCATCGGCGCCATGGAAGCGCCTGCATTTCCGGCCAACAGTCGCGCGGTAACAGTGTGGTTCCCGGCCAAAGAACGCGGCATGGCCAGCAGCATTTACGTCTGCGGTCAGTACTTGGGCACGGCGCTGTTTACCGGCGGCCTGTTATGGCTCGCGACCACTTACGACTGGCGCCACGTGTTTTACAGCACCGGTATCGTCGGCATCGTGTTCGGGATCGCCTGGCTCTATCTGTACCGTGATCCGCTGTTCTGCAAGAAGGTCAGCAAAGAAGAACTGGCTTACATCGAAGACGGCGGCGGCCTGGTCAAAAGCAGCAAGGACAAAAACAAATTCAAGTGGGCGCAGATCGCCGAGCTGCTGAAATACCGGCAGATCTGGGCGATCTGCATTGGCAAGTTCGCCAGCACCTCAGCGCTGTATTTCTTCCTGACCTGGTTCCCGACGTACCTGATCGAAGAGCGTCATCTGACCATGGTCAAAGTCGGCATCTTCGCGGTTCTGCCATTCATTGGCGCCACGGTAGGCGTGCTGTTGGCCGGTTTCATCGCTGACTGGATGATTCGTCGCGGTTTCTCGCTGTCGTTCTCTCGCAAACTGCCGTTGGTGGTGGGTTCTGCGCTGGGCATGTCGATCATGCTGGTCAACTTCACTGACTCCAACGAAGTCTGCATCGCGCTGCTGACCATCGCTTTCTTCGCTCAGGGCATCGCGTCTTCCTCATGGGCCGCTGTGTCTGAAATCGCGCCGAAAGAGCTGATCGGTTTGACCGGGGGTGTAACCAGTCTGGCGGCGAACATTGGCGGGATTGTCACGCCGATCGTCATCGGACAAATCCTGCACGTCACCGGGACATTCGCCTACGCCTTCTGGTTTATCGGCGGCGTGGCGCTGATCGGGACGCTGTCTTATTCGCTGTTGCTGGGCAAGATCTACCGGATCGAATTGAAAGCTCAGTAACGCAAAACGGGTGTGTGTGACTTTATGCCTCCCCCATGGGCAAAGGCGTACGCAAGTACGCCTTTTTTATGCGCTGCGATGTCCGTTTTTACTCCAGTTTGAACACCGCTTTGTCCAACTTTGGCCGCTGACGATCCCGTAGGCTGGTCGCCAAGGATTCACCTTTTTCAAGGAGCCACCATGATCAATTACGTGTTCGAGCCGAGCCTCGTGCGCAGCCTGCCAGTCAGCAACAGTGACGAACGGTTTCCGGTGGGCCGTGTGTTCTGTCTGGGCCGCAATTATCACTGGGGCGACTCATTGAATGAGGCGCGAGAGATGCCGGCGTTCTTCATGAAGCCCGCGTCCTCGGTCATCGATGCCAGCGGTGAACTGGATTTCCCGCCGCTGACTGAACAGTTTTGCCACGAAATCGAGCTGGTGGTAGCCATTGGCAAAGACGGTTTCGAGATTTCAGAAGAAGACGCGCTTGATCACGTTTGGGGTTACGCCGCCGGACTGGACCTGACTCGACGTGACTTGCAGATGGCCGCCAAGGCCGTTGGCCAACCTTGGGAGGCGGCCAAGGCGTTTGATGGCTCTGCGCCGATCAGCCCGATTCAACCGGCCAGCCAATTGGGGCACCCGTCACAGGGCGCGCTGTGGTTGAGCGTCAACGGCGTGGAACGTCAGCGTTCGGACCTTGAAAGCCAGATCTGGTCGGTGGCCGAAATCGTCAGCCGCCTTTCACGCTCCATCCGCCTGACCGCAGGCGACTTGATCATGACCGGCACGCCGCCGGGCGTTGATTCGCTGCAGTCAGGCGACGTGATCACTGCTGGCATCGCCGGCATTGGTCAGTTTGAAGTACGTGTCGGCAGCCGTCGCGCAAGCTGAGGCCCGGCACCCTCGATATCCATGAAACGGAGACATAACAATGACTGACAATTCCCTCCTGAAAGTCGCTTTGGTCACCGGTGCCGGCAGCGGCATTGGTCGTGCGGTCGCCCTTGGCTTGTTGGCTGACGGCTACAAAGTCGTCGCGACGGGTCGACGCATCGAGCCGCTGCAAGAGCTGGCGGCATTGGCGAAAGAGCAAGGGGGCGAAGTCCTGCCGGTGTCCACCGATGTGCGCGATCCGGCCAGTGTCGAGGCGTTGTTCGCAACGATTGAAGAGGTCTACGGCCGCGTCGATGTGGTGTTCAACAACGCTGGCGTCAACGCGCCCGCAGTGCCGATGGACGAGTTGCCGGTCGAGAAGTGGCTGAGCGTGATCGAAACCAACGTCACCGGCGTGTTTCTGTGCAGCCGTGGCGCGTTCGGTCTGATGCGCAAACAGTCGCCCCAAGGCGGTCGCATCATCAACAACGGCTCGATCTCCGCGCACACCCCGCGCCCATTCACCGCGCCATACACCGCCAGCAAGCACGCGGTTTCCGGCATCACCAAAGCCATCGCGCTGGATGGCCGCGAGTTCAACATCGCCTGTAGCCAGATCGACATCGGCAACGCGCTGACCGAGCTGTCGGTGCGCATGACCAAAGGCGTGCGCCAGGCCAATGGCGAGACTGCCGTGGAACCGATGATCGATGTGAAACACATCGCCGATGCCGTGCGTTACATCGCCAATCTGCCGCTGTCGGCCAACGTGCTGAACATGACCGTCATGGCGACCAACATGCCGTTCGTGGGCCGTGGCTGATTGCCTCACTTCTGAATAAGCGAGATCGCGATGAAACCTGAAATCCTGCAACTGAGCCCCATCCTGATTCCTGAGATCAACGCACGGCTGAACGAGCTGTACACCGTGCGCCCGTACTTCCAGCAGGCAGACAAAGCCGCTTACCTGCGTGAGCACGGCGCCAATATTCGTGGCGTGGTGACTGGCGGGCACACCGGCATTACCCGTGAAGTCATGGAGCAATTACCGGCGGTGGAAGTGATCGCGGTCAATGGCGTGGGCACTGACGCGGTCGATCTGGCCTATGCCCGTGACCGTGGCATTCATGTGACGGCGACCATTGGCGCATTGACCGAAGACGTAGCGGATCTGGCCATCGGTCTATTGATCTCGGCAGCTCGCGGCTTGGGCACTGGCGACCGTTACGTGCGCAGCGGCGCGTGGCCGAAGAGCTCGACGCCGCTGGCGCCGATTCCGTTGGCGCGGCAGTTCAGCGGGATGCGGATTGGTATTGTCGGGCTGGGCCGGGTAGGGGGCGCCGTCGCCACTCGTGCTGCGGCGTTTGGTTGCCCGATCAGTTACACCGACCTGCGCGCTATGGACGATGTGCCTTATTCGTTCGTTGCTGATCTGGTGGAACTGGCGCGCAATAGCGATGCGCTGATCGTTGCGGCGGCGGCCGACAAGGCCAAGGGGATCATCAATGCTCAAGTGTTGGCGGCATTGGGGACGGAGGGTTACTTGATCAACGTCGCTCGCGGCAGTCTGGTTAACGAGTCGGATCTGGTGGCGGCGCTCAAGACCGGCTTGATTGCTGGCGCCGGGCTGGATGTGTTCGTCGATGAGCCGAACGTGCCGACCGAGCTGTTCGACCTGGAAACCGTGATCCTGCAACCGCACCGCGCCAGTGCCACAGTGCAGACCCGCACGCGTATGGGGGAGATGGTGCTGGCGAGTCTGGCGCAGGGGTTGGCGGGGGAACGGCCAAGCGCTGCGGTTCAATAGCGGTCTTCACGGTAACTCTGTAGGAGCGAATTTATTCGCGAGAGGCCAGCAGGTCGGACCCATCTCTTTGGGCCCGAAACGCCCTTCGCGAATGAATTCGCTCCTACAGAATCCATTGCTCGCCATCGTCAGGCCGGTGAATCCACCGCCAATTCCATCACCAGAAAATCAATGAACGCCCGTGTCTTCAACGGCACGCGTCGGGCCGACGGATACACCGCATTGATGGTGATCGCCGGCGCTTTCCACTCGCACAACAACGGCACCAAACGCCCGGCCGCCAAGGCTTTTTCGATGATGAAGTCCGGGAGCAGCGCAATGCCCATTCCTGCCTCCGCCGCCTGACACAGAATGTCGCCGTTGTTGGCGTGCAAAGGCCCGGTGACGTGCACGCGCTGTGTCTCTTTGCCGTTGCACAGTTGCAGGCTGACCCCGCTTTGCAGGTAGCCGTAACTCAGGCATTTGTGCGACGACAGGTCCTTGGGCATCTGCGGCGTACCTTCGCGCGCCAGGTATTCCGGCGATGCCACCATGATCCTCGGCGCAGGCGCCAGGGACCGCGCGACCATGGATGAGTCCGGCAGGCTGGCGATGCGGATCGTTACGTCGAATCCGCCCTTGACCGGGTCCACCTGCTGATCGCTGAACACCAGTTGCAGCTCGACGTCCGGGTGCAACGCGTGAAACTTCGGGATCAACGGACCAAGGCGGCTCAATCCGAAGGACATCGGCGCATTGACCCGCAGCACGCCTCTGATTTCGCCCAACCCGGTACGCGCACGCTGCTCGGCTTCGTCCACTGAAGCAATCACGTCACGACAGGCTTCGTAGTATTCGGCGCCCGCTTCCGTCAGATGCAGGCTGCGCGTGGTGCGCTGCAGCAATTGCACGCCGATGGTTTCTTCCAGCGCCTGTATCTGTTTGCTGACTTTCGAGCGTGGCACGTCGAGTGCGCGGGCGGCGGCGGCAAATCCGTTTTCGTTCACAGTCGTCACGAACGTACGCATGCAATCAATGCGATCCATCTGCGTCCCTAATTTAGAAACAATGAGTCTCAAGTTTAAGGAATTGTTTCGATATCCGCTAGGCCGTAAATTTACTCCCAAGCCAGCAAGCAAACAGCTTATCGAGTTGAAGCGGCTACCTCATTACGGTCTCATCACTTAAAGGAACATCCCATGTCTATCCGTGAACTGCTCAACCCAACCAACTCCGCCCTGATCCTCATCGACCACCAGCCGCAAATGGCCTTCGGCGTGCAGTCGATCGATCGCCAGACCCTGAAGAACAACACGGTCGGTCTGGCCAAAGCGGCGAAGATTTTCAACGTGCCGACCATCCTTACCTCGGTCGAAACCAAGAGCTTCAGCGGGTTTATCTGGCCGGAACTGCTCTGCGTGTTTCCGGATCATCAGCCGATCGAGCGCACTTCGATGAACTCGTGGGAAGACAAGGCCCTGGTCGAAGCGGTCAAGGCGACTGGTCGCAAAAAGCTGATCATCGCCGCGCTGTGGACTGAGGTCTGCCTGAACTTCCCGACGCTGGATGCACTGGCTGAAGGGTATGAAGTTTACATCGTCACTGACGCCTCGGGTGGCACCACCAAAGAAGCTCACGACATGTCAGTGCTGCGCATGATTCAGGCCGGCGCAGTGCCGGTGACCTGGCAACAAGTGCTGCTCGAATTCCAGCGTGACTGGGCTCACAAAGAGACCTACGAAGCGGTGATGGAACTGGTCCGCGAACACAGCGGCGCTTACGGCATCGGCGTCGATTACGCCTACACCATGGTCCACGGCGCGCCGCAGCGGAAGGTGGGTTGATACCTCTTTTGGAACAGGCTTGATGCTGATCGTGCCCACGCTTCCGCGTGGGCACGCCTGTTTTGACGCTCCACGTCATAGGACGCGGAGCGTCCGGGCCGGCAGTCCCACGCAGAGCGGGGGAGCGATCAAATTCGTGGGAGCGGACCTGTCCGCGAAGGCGTCATGACATCCAACGCATCTTTTTCGCCTGACCCATCGCATTCGCGGACAGGTCCGCTCCCACATTGACCGCGTCACGAATCCAGAACCGTTTCTGGGTCTAAACTCTTTACACCCGAACCCAACAAAACCAACACCATGATCGGCGCCGACGTCCTCACCCCACTCACCATGACCCTCGCCTGGCTGCTCTATGTCCCGGCGCTGTGCTGGGCGGTGTGGCGCTCGCCCTGGGTTGAGTTGTTCACTGACAGCCGACGCCAGCACCTGTTGTTCGGAACCGTGTTTGCGCTGTTTCTGCTGTGGTTGGTGCGGCGTGATTTCGACACTGGCGTCTCGTATCACTTCATCGGCATGACCGCCGTCACGCTGTTGCTCGACTGGCCGCTGGCGCTTGTCGGAGGTTGTATCGCGCAGTTGGGTTTGCTCGCGTTGGGGCGTCAGGACGTTGCAGCTTTAGGCGTCAACGGCCTGTTGTTTATTGCGCTGCCGGTGCTGATCACCGAAGCCTGCTCAATCGTCGTCGAGCGCGCGCAGCCGAAAAACCCGTTTGTTTACATCTTCTGCTCAGGATTCTTTGCAGCGGCTTTGGCTGCCTTGATGTGTCTGCTGTCAGCCATCGGGTTGCTGTGGTTCGAGGGGCTGTTTGCGATGCCGGAATGGCTGGAGGATTTTGTCGGCTATCTGTGGCTGATCATCTTCCCCGAAGCGTTCATCAACGGCATGGTAATCACGGCGCTGGTGGTGTTTTGCCCGGAGTGGCTGGAGACCTTCAACCGCACGCGCTACCTGTCGGCGCCGTGGAAGGACGATGGCGGCGCCTGACATCTGCTCAGTCAGGCGCCGCAAACGGTCAATGCTGGCGAGGGTCGAGGTCACCGGAGAACAGTTCGTCTTCTGCATCCGGCGCTACCGGAATCGCATGTTCTTCTGACGCCCAAGCGCCTAGATCGATCAATTTGCAGCGATCGGAACAGAACGGCCGGAAGGTGCTCTCGGGCTTCCACTCCACCGGCGCTCCACAGGTTGGGCAATCGACGGTCATTGGTTGGCTCATGATTGGCCTCCACACAAAGTTAAATAAAAGTGATGCAGTCGCTCGACTTCGCTTTTCAGCCAGGCCGGATCGCGGTCGTTGACGATCACGTCATCGGCGCGGCTCAAACGGTATTCCCGCGTGGCCTGGGCCTTGAGGATCGCCTGCACTTGCTCGGCGTTGCTGTTGTCCCGGGCTACGGTGCGCTGAATTTGAATCGCCTCAGGCACATCGATCACCAGCACCCGTTTCACCATCGTGTGCTGGGTAGTTTCCAGCAACAGCGGCGAAACCAGAATCGCGTAGGGCGACTGAGCATTGGCCAGATACGCAGTGATTTCCTCGCGGATTAGGGGATGCAGCAGCCCTTCGAGCCAGACCCGTTGCGCAGGATCCTTGAAGATCAGCTCACGCAAAGCCGTGCGATTGAGGTTTCCGTCGGTGAGCAACACGCCAGCGCCAAAGTGCTCGGCGATCCGCGCAAGGGCAGGGCGGCCCGGCTCAACCACCCAGCGGGCCGCCTGATCGGCGTCCACCAGATGAATGCCCAGGTCGACGAAGACCTGCGCAGCAGCACTTTTGCCACTGCCAATCCCGCCCGTCAGGCCAAGAATCCAGGGTTGAGAAACAGCGTGGGTCATCTGAAACCGGCGATCTGCAAGTAAGAGGCGGTTATTTGATCACCCCAGAGCAAAGCGATCCACCCCGCAATCGCCAGATAAGGACCAAAGGGGATCGGCGTGCTGGTCTCGACGTTGCGCAAGCGCAGCATGATCAGGCCCAAAACGGCACCGACCAGCGACGACAGCAAAATCGTCAGCGGCAAAATTTGCCAGCCACCCCATGCGCCGAGCATCGCCAGCAATTTGAAATCGCCATAGCCCATGCCTTCCTTGCCCGTGATCAACTTGAACAGCCAAAACACCAGCCACAGCACCAGATACCCGAACACCGCGCCCCACAGTGCGTCGGTCAGCGAGGTGAAAAGCCCGAACGCGTTGACGATCAAACCCAGCCACAGCAACGGCAGCACAATCGCGTCCGGCAAAAGTTGATGGTCGGCGTCGATCAAACTCATCGCCAGCAAACCCCAACTCAACACCAACATCGCCCCGGCCTGCCAACCGAACCCGAAATGCCACGCGATGAACGCCGACAGCAGCCCGCAGGTCAGCTCCACCAGCGGATAACGTTTGCTGATCGCTGCCTTGCAGCTTGAGCACTTACCACCGAGCGCCAGATAACTGATGACCGGCAGGTTTTCCCACGGACGGATTTTGTGCGAGCAATGCGGGCAACGGGAGTGCGGGAGCAGCAGGTTGAAGGTTTCGGTCGGTGGTTCAGGGGGTAATTCAAGCATCTCGCGGGACTGGGTTTTCCAGTCGCGGATCAGCATGATCGGCAGGCGGTAAACCACCACGTTGAGGAAACTGCCGACCAACAGGCCCAAGACAAGCGTGCACACAATGAAGGCCAGCGGGGAGCTGGCCAGGAAATCGAAGAGGGGCATGGGTTAGACGACACTGCCAAGTTTAAAGATGGGTAGGTACATAGCGATAACTAAGCCGCCGACGATAACGCCGAGTACGGCCATGATCATCGGCTCCATGAGGCTAGTTAGGCTATCGACCATATTGTCCACCTCTTCCTCGTAGTAACTAGCTACTTTGTCGAGCATAGAATCGAGGGCGCCAGACTCCTCGCCAATGGCTGTCATCTGGATGGCAAGCATGGGAAAAACTCCCGTGCTGCGCATCGAGAAATTCAGCTGCATGCCCGTGGACACGTCCTGCTTAACTTTGTTGACGGCATTTTTGAAGATGATGTTGCCTGTTGCTCCTGCGACCGAGTCCAGAGCTTCTACTAGGGGTACACCAGCAGCAAACGTTGTGGCGAGAGTCCGGGCGTATCGAGCCACGGCGGACTTATAGAGAAGTGGTCCTATGATCGGGACTTTCAAAAGCGCCCGATCTACCCCGTTTCGGAATTTTTCAGAGGTCTTATGAGCCCTTTTGAAGGCGAAGATGGCTAGGAAAACTGCTGCAATCATGATGTACCAATAATCTTGGACGGTCTGCGATAGTCCGATCACCCATACGGTAAACGCGGGCAAGTCGGCACCAAAGCCAGCGAACAAAGATTGGAACTGCGGCACTACTTTGATAAGCAAAATCCCCGTGACAATGAATGCCACGACTACAACGGCGATGGGGTAAGTCATCGCTTTTTTAATCTTGGCTTTTAGTGATTCGGTTTTTTCTTTGTAGGTTGCTACGCGATCCAGCAGGGACTCCAGAGCGCCCGCCTGCTCACCAGCGTCGACGAGATTGCAAAACAACTCATCAAAATATTGCGGCTTTTTACGAAGCGCGGTTGCGAAACTGTTGCCTGCTGCCACTTCTTGCTTGATTTCATCAACCAGCTTGCGCATGTTCGGATTGCCAGAACCTTCGCCGATGATGTCGAAGGACTGCAAAAGTGGTACGCCGGCTTTCATCATCGTCGCCATTTGCCGCGAGAAGAAAGCGATGTCCAAGGGTTTGATTTTTTTGCCGCCGCTAAAAATCGAAATAGACTTTTTACGTACTTTAAGCGGATTGATCCCTTGCTTGCGCAGTTGGGCCTTGATGAGTGCCGGATTGTGCCCAGCTAATTCGCCCGTCGTCTTGGTGCCTTTGCGATCCAGCCCTTCCCATGTGTAAACACTGGGTTTAGGCACCTTCGGAGCTTTAGCTGCTTTAGTCGCCATACCTAATCCTTGGTTACCCGGTTGATTTCTTCCAGGCTGGTCACGCCCTGCATGGCCTTGATCAGACCCGACGTGCGCAGGTCGTTGAAGCCGTCTTTACGCATCTGAGCCGCGATCTCGATGGAGTTTCCCTCCTCCATGATGATGCGCTCCAGTGCCGGGGTGGTTTTCACTACTTCATAAATCCCGACACGTCCTTTGTAGCCGCCGTTGCAGTGCTCGCAGCCCACCGGCGAGTAAAGTTTGAAAGTCCCGATCTTTGCCTCCGGAAAGCCTTCCTTGATCAAAGCTTCTCTTGGAATGTCAACTTCCTTGCGGCAGTGAGGGCATAGCTTGCGCGCCAAACGCTGAGCAATGATCAAATTGATTGCCGTCGCGATATTGAAGGCTGCTACGCCCATGTGATGAAGGCGCGTCAGCGTCTCTGCTGCACTGTTGGTGTGCAGAGTCGATAGCACCATATGGCCGGTTTGTGATGCCTTGATGGCAATCTCTGCCGTTTCAAGATCACGAATCTCACCGACCATGATTACGTCCGGATCCTGCCGAAGGAACGCTCGCAGCGCCTGCGAAAAGTCCATGCCTTGGCGAGGGTTCACGTTCACCTGGTTGATGCCTTCCAGGTTAATTTCCACTGGGTCTTCGGCTGTGGAAATATTGATATCAACGGTGTTGAGAATGTTGAGTCCGGTATAGAGCGAAACGGTTTTACCTGAACCGGTGGGACCTGTGACAAGAATCATGCCCTGCGGTTGGCGCAATGCTTCCAGGTACAGTTCCTTTTGCTCGGGCTCATAGCCCAACGCGTCGATCCCCATCTGCGCGCTGGACGGGTCCAGAATCCGCATGACGATCTTTTCGCCCCATAGGGTCGGCAGGGTGTTCACCCGAAAGTCGATAGCGCGGTTTTTGGAAATGCGCAGCTTGATGCGTCCATCCTGCGGACGGCGTCGCTCGGAAATATCCAGGCTCGCCATCACCTTCAGGCGTGCGGCAATCCGCGCTGCAAGATGGGTTGGCGGTTTGGCCACTTCATGGAGGATGCCATCGGTACGAAGACGAACCCGGAATGTCTTTTCGTAGGGTTCGAAGTGCAGGTCAGAAGAGCCAAGGCGGATGGCGTCCATCAACATTTTATTGACGAAACGCACGACAGGCGCGTCATCTGCGTCCTGGGTGGTGATGGACGTTTCCTTGTCATCGACCGTTTCAATTTCCAGACCCAGATCAACGTCGGCCATTTCGCCTAGGCCGCTGTGAGAGTCGAAGAATTTGTCGATAGCAACGGTGAGTTTGTTGTCCTCAACCAGAATCGCTTCCGTCGTCAGGCCCGTACTGAATTGGATGTCCGTGATGGCCTGATGATTGGTCGGGTCGGACACCGCTACAAACAGCTTGTTGCCTCGGCGCCACAATGGGAGCGCTGAGTGCTGGCGGACCAGCTTTTCGCTGACCAGTCCCTTGGGCTGGCTTTCTTTGTCCAGAGTGCTGAGATCAAGAAAAGGAATGCCGAATTGATCAGACGCCAGCTCTGCCAGCACAAGGCTGTTTACCAGCTTGTTCTGCACCAAATAATTGACGAGCGACACCTTGTCCCGACGCGATTGTTGGTAGGCCTGTTGAGCCGTTTTTTCGTTTAGCAATTCGGCTACAACCAATTGTTTGGCCAAACCGGTGAGGACGACATCAGTCATTAAAGCCACCAGACACAGACAGTACGGGGTTTATAGCGCAGTCAGGCGATGCTGCCAAATGCATGCGAATGAAGTGACGTTTTTTGTCAGGTTTTGCGGGAAATGGTCGTGGTACCAACCAGACATCAGGGCGCTGGCTAGTAGGCACGGATCAAAAAAATGCCCCAGTTATCTGGGGCATTTTAATTATATCTTGCGCTGAGCAGGTTGCATTTGCTTGTCGCCGGCCCTTATGAGGCGAGCAACTTTAAAAAGCCGGTTACTACTGAGGGCAAGATTTCGGCGCAACATCAGCCTCAGCTGCTCCTGTAGTAGCGCATTTCCAAACTCCATCAGCCGTCCGAGTCCAGGTTATTGTCGCAGCAGCAACCTGAGGCGGTGCGTTCTTCATAGCGCAAGCTATGGAGCCAGCGCCGGCAGTAATTGTCGCAGTATAAGTACAGTTTGTTGAATTACCATCTACAAGCCCGATGTCAGCCGGTGCCGTAATGGCAGTGCCATCATTAGTCTTCACTTCGGCAGACGTCTTAGCACCAGTAATTTCGGCCAAGCCTGCTGTAAGTTTTGATTTCGCCTGATAAGTGCTATATGCAGGAATAGCGATTGCAGCAAGGATGCCAATGATCGCTACCACGATCATCAGTTCGATCAGGGTGAAACCTTTCTGTAATGACTTCATATCTACTTCCTTTACGAGACGTACAAAAAATTGGCTACGCATGGGCTAGTGCAACGGCCATGCCATGCTTGCCGGCCTGAGAAAAAATGACCGTCTTATTATTTTGCGGCTTGGATTTTTGGCTAATCTAAGGGCACGCCGAAATAGCTCAGTCGGTAGAGCAGCGCACTCGTAACGCGAAGGTCGTAGGTTCGATTCCTATTTTCGGCACCAGAACACAAAAAGCCCGGTCCACAAGACCGGGCTTTTTCGTTTCTGTTGTGAACGCCGAATGTTGACGCGCCGCTCTTTAGGAGCCAACTTGTTGGCGAGGCAGTCAATGCGGTGTTTCAGGATTGCGGCGACGCCCAACCTAAAACTACAGAGAAAATTCTCGCCTGGCTTGCTGGCCCCTTCGCGGACGGGTCCGCTCCCACAAAAAATTTGTTTCTTCTTCGCGGGCAGGTTCACTCGCAAACATCAACTGTGCCGCAGATCCAACAGGCGATAACCGTGTCGACCAAGCGATAACAGTGGGAGGGAGCTTGCTCGCGATGGGGCCGGCGCATTCACAAGACCTTTGAGTTCTGAATATCAAATCGCGAGCAAGCTCCTCCCACATTTGGTGCTTGCTTCGCGAACAAGTTCGCTCCTACAGGGGCCGCGATTTCGTCAGATCCTCAACCGCATCGACAAATCCACCGCCTTCACGTCCTTGGTCAACGTGCCAATCGAAATGTAATCCACACCCGTCTCGGCAATCGTGCGCAGGGTCGTTTCGTTGATCCCGCCGCTGGCTTCGAGCTTGGCTTTGCCTGCTGTGATGCGAACGGCTTCGCGCATGTCGTCCAGGCTCAGTTCGTCGAGCATGATGATGTCGGCGCCGGCGTCCAGTGCTTGCTTCAACTCACTCAAGCTTTCAACTTCGACTTCAACCGGTTTACCTGGGGCGATTTTGTGTGCGGCGGCGATGGCTTCGGCGATGCCTCCGCAGGCTGCGATGTGGTTTTCCTTGATCAGGAAGGCGTCGTGCAAACCGATGCGGTGGTTGTGGCAGCCGCCGCAGGTGACGGCATACTTTTGCGCCAGGCGCAGGCCGGGCAGGGTTTTGCGGGTGTCGAGCAGTTTGACTTGGGTGTCGGCGACGATGTCGGCGTAGTGCCGGGCGCGGGTGGCGACGCCTGACAGCAGCTGCAGAAAATTCAGAGCGCTGCGTTCGCCTGTCAGCAGCGAGCGGGCGGGACCTTCTAAATGAAACAACGGTTGGTCCGGTTTGACGCGGTCACCGTCGCTGACCTGCCAGTGCACGGCGACGCGCTGATCCAGTTGCCGAAAAACGCTGTCGACCCACGAGGTGCCAGCGATCACTGCGTCATCCCGGGAAATCACGGTGGCAGCGGCAAGGCGCTCGGCGGGTATCAGCTGAGCGGTGATGTCGCCAGTGCCTACGTCCTCCAGCAACGCGCGGCGTACGTTGGCTTCGATTTCTGCTGTGAGCGCGGCGAGACGAAGATTGGGCATATCGGACTCCACTTACTAAGTGCCGCGAGTATAAGGCAGTCATCTGCAGCAACTCACCTTGACCGGACTTGTCATCTGAGAGGTTTGACGACAGTTGGTCGGTTTTTTCACCGCTGGTGCGATAGAACGCGATTTTCGCGGTCTATCGCACCACATGTAGCTTTAGCCCTTCTATATTCTACGTGGGGCAAAGTCTGCGATGGCGAGCGGAAAGATTTTCAAAGATACTCCCCTTGTTTTTTGACGTCATAGCTTTGACGTTTCGCCCGATTCATCCCATGGACCTCGAGATCGCTCAGCGAATGGCGCCGCCATGCGTCGATGCGCAGTGTTCGTATTTGTTGTGTGTGCAGTAGCAGACAGGAGGCCTTAATGCAGAACGACGGTAAAGTGGTGCCCTTGAACAAGGCGGGTCCCGAGCAAACGGGGCCATCGCCAGTTGCTCGGCTGCCGGTCGTTCTGCTGCAAGTACGTGACAAGGCCGCCCAGCAGCTCAAAGAGAGCCTGCAAACCCTGTTCGATAATGCTGACGACACGCTGTTCGAAATGGCTGACCGTGCACACAACAACGTCGAGCAGAACATTTTTTTCGAAGCCATGCGTGATCTGCGTCTGAAGCGCAAAAGCATTGAGCGCAACTTCCTCGATAAATTCTTCGAATCCTTTTTACGCCTTGGTCAGTATCAAGTTACTGAGTCGATCCTGGCGGAGCCTGTGTCCTTCGACAAACTCGCCTTGGTCCACAACGACGATCTGGAAAGAACCGTCGCCGTGGACGCCATGGTCACCAAGGTATTAAGCCGCGATGGCGTCGCCTTGAGTCAGGTGACGACTCGCCTGAATGAGCTGATCCCTCAGCCACTGACCGACGAGTCCAATCCATTAGGGCCTTTGCGCCTGTGCGAGTGCTTTCTCCAGGCCGGTCAAAACCTTGGGGTCGAGATCAAGGTCAAGCTGATCATCCTCAAGCTGTTTGAAAAATACGCGCTCACCAACGCCGACCAGTTGTACGAAGAGGCGAACCAACTGCTGATTGCTGCGGGTGTGTTGCCTGAGCTGAAGGTTTTACCGTCGCGTCGTGCGACCGATCGTTCGACTCCGACCGCGCGTTCCAGTGAGGCCCAGCGTGCTGAGACCGCAGAGCTGACGCAGGCGACTGCCAGCCTCGATAAAAGCGTGCAGGAAGTATTTGGTGCGCTTCAGGACTTACTGGTTCATGTGCGTGGCAATCTCACGACGCGCAAAGACACCCATGGCGAAGCCCGCCCGATTTCCAGCCCTGACCTGCTGCGATTGCTGTCTCATTTGCAGCAATACGTCCCAACGTCTGATACCACCGACGACTTCGATCTGCGCGTGCAACTGGAGCAGTTGATCAGCCGGGTCAGCGTCAAGAGCGGCAAATTCCGTGTCGTGGGCGTGGTGGACGAAGATGTGATCAACCTGATCGCGATGCTCTTCGAATTCATTCTCGATGATCGAAATTTGCCGAGTTCGCTACGCGCGTTGATTGGTCGTCTGCAAATCCCGATGCTGAAAATCGCGGTCATCGACAAGAGCTTCTTCAGCCGCGGCAGTCATCCTGCGCGTCGCTTGCTTAATGAAATTGCCTCGGCAGCGTTGGGTTGGAGCGGGCGTGACGACAGCCAGCGCGACTCTCTCTACTCGCGCATCGATCAGATCGTTCAGCGGCTGCTGCATGATTTTGTCGATGACCCGCAAATCTTCACCGAACTGCTGGTGGATTTCCTCGCCTTCACCGGTGACGAGCGACGCCGCAGCGAATTACTCGAACAGCGCACCCGTGATGCCGAAGAAGGCCGCGCGCTGGCTGAGATGGCCAGGCAGCGGGTGCAACAGGCATTGAATGAGCGCTTGCTGGGCAAAACCCTGCCCGAAGTGGTCGTGCGCCTTTTGCAAGAAGCGTGGAGCAAAGTGCTGTTGCTGACGTGTCTCAAGCACGGCTACGAATCGGTTGAGTGGCAGGCCGGTTTGGTGGCGATGGATGATTTGATCTGGAGCGTCGAACCGCACGATGAGCCCGAGGCACGTCAGCGATTGCTGAATCTGGTGCCGGGGCTGTTGAAGTCTCTGCGCGACGGGCTGAGCAGCGCGGCATTTGATCCTTTCGCTACGAGCGACTTCTTTAGTCAGCTCGAGGCACTGCATGTGCAGGCGTTCCACCATGTGACGCGGGCTTCGGACGAGAACGCTGAAGCCATGACAGCAGAGGCGGCAGATGGCTTGCCGATGATGGCAGTGGTTGAAGAAATTGTTCTGATCGCGCCCGGCGAGCAAATGCTCAGCGAGCCTGCGTTGCAGCTGCCTTCCGATGATCCGGGCCTGTTGCAGGTCGACACGCTGCGCCTGGGTTGCTGGATCGAAATCCAGGAAGACGAAGAGCACAAGCTGCGTTGCAAGCTGGCCGCCATTGTCGAGCCGAGTGGTCGTTACGTGTTCGTCAATCGCACCGGCATGAAGGTGCTGGAAAAGACGCGCATGGGGCTGGCGGTCGAGTTTCGTCGCGGCGCTATCCGCGTCCTGGACGATGCGCTGTTGTTCGACCGCGCGCTGGATTCGGTGCTGGGGAATTTGCGCAAGCTCAAGAGCACCTAACGGGGCGTGTTCAACAGCTGTTGGAGCGAGGCTTGCCCGCGAAGCTGAGGATGCGGGGTGTCAGGCAAACCCGGACGTCAGCTTCGCGGGCAAGCCTCGCTCCAACTTGCCGAGTACCGCGCCCGATACCATTTGCGTATCTGGCCTTGTTTCGATTCCCTCCCCACAACCTCTCCCATCGCGGGCATACTGGCCGCTGTCGATTGACCCGTTCAAGGAACCTTCATGCGATTGGACTCCGCCACGGGCTGGTGCCACGGCGCGCATCATTGCCCTTCGCCCAATTTCAACACGCGGCCTGACGCCGACATCTCGCTGCTGGTGATTCATAACATCAGCCTGCCGCCCGCCCAATTCAAGACCGGCAAGGTTCAGGCGTTCTTTCAGAACACGCTGGACGTCACCGAACATCCCTACTTTGAAAGCATTGCTGAATTACGCGTGTCTGCGCATTTCCTGATAGAGCGCGATGGCGAGCTGACGCAATTCGTCTCCTGTCTCGACCGCGCCTGGCATGCCGGAGTGTCCAGTTTTGAAGGGCACGAGACGTGCAACGATTTTTCCATCGGCATTGAGCTCGAAGGCACGGATGATCAGCCTTTCACCGATGCCCAATACACTGCCCTGATCCAGCTGACCGAGCAGTTGCAGAGCGCGTATCCGGCAATCACATCGCAACGGATTTGTGGGCACAGCGACATTGCGCCGGGACGTAAGACCGATCCGGGTCCATGCTTTGACTGGACGCGGTTTCGTACGGCTTTGAAGATTTGAAAATGAGGAAAAGTGAATGAGTTTTCTGGTGTTGCTCCTGGCGGTCTGGATCGAAAAGTTTTCCGCCCTGCGCCAACGTGTTCAGCGCGACGGCCCTTGGTTGCGCCAGCTGGGTCGGCTTGAATCCAACCCTCGCACTGCCAAACAGCCGTGGACCATATTGGCGCTCATGGTGCTGCTGCCGGTGCTGGTATTGGCGCTGATTCTGGTGGTTCTGGGCTCGGTGGCCTACGGCTGGCTGGCGTTGCCGATTCATTTGCTGGTGTTGATTTACAGCCTGGGCCGAGGTGATGTGAAAGGCGATCTGGGTCCGTTTCGGGATGCCTGCCGTCGAGGCGACCAAGAAGCTGCAGTGTTGGTGGCCGAGCGTGATCTGGGGGTTGAAGCAGACAACAGCGAGCAACTTTTGCAGGGAGTACATAGCTATCTGCTGTGGCAGATCTATCAGGGCTTCTTTGCGGTGATTTTCTGGTACTTCCTGTTGGGGCCAGTGGCTGCGCTCAGCTATCGGCTACTGGCACTGGCCGCCGAACACGGCAAGACGCCCGCACTGGTGGAGCGAGCGGCGCAACTGCGTCATGCGTTCGACTGGATTCCGGTGCGTCTGCTGGCCGCCAGTTTCGCGCTGGTGGGCAACTTCGTTGCGGTCAGCCGGGTGATGCTGCATGAGCTGCTGAACTGGAACATCAGCGCAGCCAGCCTGATCACCAAAGTCGGCTGTGTGGCGGGTGAAGTGCCTGCGCCTGCGATGGGCGTAGAAGGCGTCAGCAGTCTGGATGTGCTCTGGGAATTGCTGATCCGCGCGGCGATTGTCTGGTACGCAGGTTTCGCCTTGTGGACCTTGCTGGTTTAAATCTCGGCTATAGGAGCGCGTTTGCCCGCGATTTCGATTTGCCTGTCACATCGTTGTCGACGGACAGAACGCTATCGCGGGCAAGCGCGCTCCTACAGAATCACGCCCACTGAAAAATCCCGCTTATCTGCATCTTTTCTGATGTAGATCAGTGCGCGTCTCCCCGATAAGCCTATCTTCGATCAGTCATGTTTCTGCACTTTTAGACTGCGACTGCAGCCGGTAATCGAGTGTGCCAGCGCCGTCTAACTTCAAGTTTAATTCCTCAAAAAGATGGCTGTAGGCTAGCAATTAGTCTGCCGGTCATTTCTTGCTACATCTGCATCCTTTGCTATAGCTAACTCTCTCTCACGTCATTCAACGGGGCTACGCAATGTCAGTGGCAAAGAAAATGAGTGTGGGGCAACTGACGATGTTGACCGCCGTCAACATGTTGGGCTCAGGGATCGTGTTATTGCCTTCCAAACTCGCCGAAGTCGGCGCTATTTCGATACTTTCCTGGATTATCACCGCCACCGGCTCGCTGGCTCTGGCATACGCCTTTGCACGCTGCGGAATGCTCAGCCGAAAGACCGGCGGCATGGGCGGTTATGCCGAATACACCTTCGGCAAAGGGGGCAACTACATCACTAACTACACCTACGGCGTGTCGCTGTTGATTGCCAACGTAGCGATCAGTATCACGGCGGTCGGTTATATCCAGGTGCTGTTCGATGTGCAGCTGAACTCCATGCAAGTGGGCTTGGCGACCATCGCCTTATTGTGGCTGACCACTTTTGCCAACTTTGGTGGCGCCAGTATCACCGGCAAGATTGGCGCGATCACTGTTTGGGGTGTTATCGCCCCGGTATTGCTGGTCTCGACCATCGGCTGGTTCTGGTTCGACAGCAGCATTTATGCCGCTGGCTGGAATCCTCACGGCAAAGGGATATTCGAAGCGGCTGGCGCTTCGGTCGCGATTACGCTGTGGGCGTTCCTGGGCCTTGAGTCAGCGTGCGCCAACACCGATGCCGTGGAAAACCCTGAGAAGAACGTGCCCATCGCAGTCCTCGGCGGCACCTTGGGGGCAGCGGTGATTTACATCGTCTCCACCAACGTCATCGCCGGCATTGTCAGCAACCCCGAGCTGGTCGCGTCCACCGCGCCGTTTGGTCTGGTGTTCGCCAAGATGTTCAACCCCATGGTCGGCAGCATCGTCATGGGCCTGATGGTGCTGGCCTGCATCGGCTCATTGCTGGGTTGGCAGTTCACCATCGCCCAAGTGTTCAAAAGCTCGGCGGACACGGGGTACTTTCTGCCGATCTTCGCCAAGGCCAACAAGGCCGGCACCCCTATTGTCGGCATGCTGATTTTGCTGGCAGGGCAGACCGCGCTCGGGTTTCTGACCATCAGCCCCGACCTCAGCAAGCAGTTCGACACCTTGGTGAACCTGGCGGTGGTGACGAATCTAGTGCCTTACATCCTGTCGATGGCGGCGTTGATGACCATGCAGAAAGTCTCCAACGTGCCGGCTCGCAAAGCGTTGGTCACCAACATCATCGCCTGGATCGCAGCGGCCTACAGTTACCTGGCGCTTTACAGCTCCGGCGAGCAAGCGCTGATGCTTGGCGGCGTGGCGACCATCTTCGGCTACACGCTGTTCGGCTTCGTCAACAACCGCTTGATACGCCTTGAAGCGCTCAACAACAGCGTGCCGGTGCAAACCGTCAGCGCGCAGCACATCGAGGGTTCAGCCATCCCGGTGAACAGTTTGAATTCGGCCACTCTGGAGATTCGACCATGACGGAAAACAGACACCTGCTCGGCATGCTGGCGCTGTTGATCAGCAGCCCACCGGACAAACGCACCGTGTTTGGCCGTGCCTTGAACCAACTGATCAACGACGTCGAAGAGCGCTCTATCAGCGTCCTGGTTTCGGAAAGCCTGAGCGACGCGACTTCGATTCTGCATTCCGATCCTGCTATCCAATGCGTGCTGCTGAGCTGGGAAATGGACAAAAGCGAGGGGCACGAGGAGTGCATCAAACTGCTGACCAATTTGCGCGAGCGCAACACACGGGTGCCGGTGTTTCTGATCAGCGACCGCAGCACTGCGTCGAGCATTCCGCTGGTAGTGATGCAGCACGCCGATGACTTCATCTGGCTACCCGAAGACACCAGCCGCTTCCTCAGCGGACGGATCATGGCGGCCATCGAGCGCTATCGTCAGGCTGTGTTGCCGCCGATGTTTGGCGCGCTGCTGAAGTTCGCGCGCTCGTATGAATATTCGTGGCACACCCCGGGCCACGCAGGGGGTACGGCATTTCTGAAAAGCACGGCGGGCAGGGCGTTTTACGAGTTTTTCGGGGAAAACCTGCTGCGCTCGGACCTGTCGATTTCGGTCGGCGAATTGGGCTCATTGCTCGATCACAGCGGCCCCATCGGCCAAGGCGAACGCTACGCGGCGAAAGTCTTCGGCGCCCATCGCACGTATTACGTCACCAATGGCTCGTCGACCTCCAACCGCGTCATCCTCATGGCCAGCGTAACCCGGGATCAGATCGCGTTATGCGACCGCAATTGCCACAAGTCCGCCGAGCACGCGATGACCTTGTCTGGCGCGATTCCGACTTATCTCGTGCCGACGCGAAATCGCTACGGGATCATTGGCCCGATCCTGCCGCAGACGTTGAGCGCCGAAGCCGTGAAGGCAGCGATTGCCAATAACCCGTTGGTCAAGGATGGCATCGACCCGACGCCGATCCACGCCATCGTCACCAACTCAACGTATGACGGCCTGACCTACAACGTCACCCGCGTTGAAGAATTGCTCGGACAGAGCGTCGATCGCCTGCATTTCGACGAAGCCTGGTACGGCTACGCGCGATTCAATCCGCTGTACAAGGATCGTTTCGCGATGCACGGCAACCCCGCCGATCACGATGAGTCACGTCCGACCGTGTTCGCTACGCAATCGACGCACAAGCTGCTGGCGGCGTTGTCCCAGGCCTCGATGATTCATGTGCGCAATGGGCGCAATCCGATCCCGCACGGGCGCTTCAATGAGTCGTTCATGATGCACGCCTCGACCTCGCCCAACTACGCGATCATGGCTTCGTGCGACGTCAGTTCGGCGATGATGGAAGCGCCCAGCGGGCAGATTCTGACGAATGAATCGATTGAAGAAGCCATCGCGTTCCGCCAGGTCATCTCGCGGATGAAGAGCGAAATGCTCGGCCACGACGACTGGTTTTTCTCCTGCTGGCAACCGCCGTCGGTGCAAGTGGACGGGGAAGTGGTGGCGTTTCATCAGGCCGATCCGCTGACCCTCAAGACCGACCCCAACTGCTGGGTGCTGCACCCGAACGAGGTGTGGCATGGTTTCGGCGATATCGAAGACGGCTACTGCATGCTCGACCCGATCAAGGTCTCGGTGCTTAGCCCTGGCATGGGCGACGACGGCGAGTTGCTCGACTTCGGGATTCCGGCCTGTGTGCTCAGTGCCTATTTGGGACGACAAGGGATCGTGGTCGAGAAAACCACCGATTTCACGATTTTGTTTCTGTTCTCCATCGGCATCACCAAGGGCAAGTGGGGCACGCTGGTCAACGCGCTGCTGGACTTCAAGCGCGACTACGACACCAACCTTGAGCTGGAAATGTGCCTGCCGGATTTGCTGACCGCTAACCAACAGCGCTATGCCGGCATGGGGCTCAAGGATTTGGCCCGAGACATCTTCGCCGCGATGAAGAAAAACAAGACCACTTCGACCATGGCCAAGGCCTTCGGCATGTTGCCGCAAGCAGAGTTCAGCCCGGTGGAGGCTTACGAAAAACTGGTGAAAAATCAGGTGGAGCAGGTGACGCTGGAGCAAGCCGCAGGACGGATTGTTGCCACCGGCATCGTGCCGTATCCGCCCGGCATCCCGCTGCTCATGCCCGGCGAAAACGCAGGCCCCGCCGACGGCCCGCTGCTAGCGTATCTCCGCGCGCTGGAAAGCTTCGACAAATCCTTCCCTGGGTTCACCCACGACACCCACGGGATCGAAAGCGAAGCGGGGGAATATCGGTTGTTGGTGTTGAAATGAGGTGAGGCGTTGAGCGCCCATGTGGGGACGGCGGAACCCGATCAATGTTGGAGCGAGTGGCGGCATTCCGACTTGCCCGCGAAGTTAACAACGCGCAGTGTCAGGACAAATCGAGGTCTCAGCTTCGTCGGCAAGCCGGACTCCCACGCCCTTCGGGCAGAAGCAGAAATACGCAGCGGCGCAGACAATTGTCGATTCTGGGCGCTACCCGTAATCGCTTTTGATTCTGCCCGCAGGGCGTAGGAGCGCAGCTTGCTCGCGATCTGCCGCGAAGCGGCAGTAGATCTGACAACGCAATACGCCTGATGCCCCGAGCCGTCTGGTTCCAGGGCCGCTTCGCAGTCGGACGCGACCCCGGCCCATCGTCGGCAAGCTGAACTCCTGCGCCCTGCGGGCAGAAGCTGGATTCCCTCGACATACAAAGTACACGCCAGACGCAAAACCCGTGGGAGCGGACCTGTCCGCGAAGAGGCCGTCCAACCAGCAGAATATCCGTCGTCGGTACCACCGCATTCGCGGACAGGTCCGCTCTCACGACATGTTCGTTTACTAAGCTAGATCGCGGCTTACAGGCCTCGGCTTAATTGCTCTGAACCTTCTGCAGCGCCTGCTGCGTCAACGACACGCACTCCCGCGCGCCGTCGGCGTTGTGGCGGGCGCGGGCGGATTCGGCGCGGTGGACGGTGGTGTCGACATCGCTTTTGACGGCATCGCTCAGGTTCGGTCGGGCGACTTTGGCGTCGCGGATTTTGCTCAGGTTCATCTGGCACTGACTGTCGTCGTCATTGGCGAAGGCAGACAGGGGCAGGGCGGCAGCAGTCAGGATGAGGCCGGCGAGCAGGACGTGTTTCATTATTGTTTTCCGCATGGGGTTGAGAGTGGGTCGCCGCTGTTGGGCAACGTCCCCATGAGACAGCGAAACCCGACTTTTAGCTACGCCTATCGTCGCGTCAGGCTGTCTTGGCACAAGCCACGCACGCGCAATGCCAGACCTTCCATCCTGCGCCCGTGCGTTACCATGTCGCAATCGTATCTGGACAGCGGGGTGGTCGAGCGCGTGCCGTTGGCGCCCGAGTTCAGCTTTCCGACCTATCTGGTCTACTCGCGAAATAACCACTCCCCCGCACTGAACCAAGCCATTGGCTTATTGCGAGAGATCGTCAAAGAAAAAGGCGATTGGTCTCAGCGCTGGGCACCGCCCATCTGACCCAGACTGCGGCGCAAAGCATGCGCCTCGGTCTTGCGCAGGATGTCTTCCAGGTCTTCGCGGGAGACGTCGATGAATTCCCCCATCTCCTCCAGCGCCTGCTCCAGATCCTGCGCATTGAACGCCACCCGTTCGGTCAACTGGGTGCTGAGAGTGCGCTGATCTTCAACGGTCGGCTTCGAGTGCGGCTTTGGATAGCGCACCCGCGTAAGGTTGTTGTAAGCCAGAGCGGTGAGCAGCAAGCACAGCGCGTTGAGCATGACCGGGTTCAGCACCTGTAACCCCATTGGCGAAAGCTCGTTCCGGGAGATCACGATGCTGATCGCAATGGCCGCACCGGGCGGGTGCAGACAGCGGCAGACGCACATCAGCAAAATCGAAGAGCACACCGCAACACTGGCCGCCATGATGGTATTGCCCAACACATCAATGCACGCCAGAGCGACAAGGGTCGCGATCAGGTAACTGCCGATGATCGACCACGGCTGAGCCAGCGCGCCTGTGGACACCGCAAACAACAAGACGGCCGATGCGCCAACAGGGCCGAGCAGGTGCAGCGCCACTTCGCTGCCGAAAAAGTGCTGACAAATCATCGCGCTGATAAAGATGCCGAGGCACGCGCCGACGGCCGCGCGCGACCATTCTTTTGGGTGAGTGTTGAGCGAGTGGGGAATGAAACTCTTCAGCAGCGTTTTCAAGACAGGACTTCTTCAGCCATAAAAAAGGAGCTCATCGCCAGTGACGGAGCTCCAGCACAAGGGGGGAATACAGTGCCAAAGGGCAACACACCGGCCGGGCACTGATTGCGGCAGTGATCCGGTCGAATTCACAGCGAGCCGATTGTGCTGAAGAATTGCAGGCGAGACTAATTCGAAATATTGAGCTGACAGTGCAATATTTTTGAGGGATGCGAGGATGAGCCGTGTTTTATCTCCGGCAAATGAATAAGGGCCCGTTCAGGCCCTTATTGGTTTGAGTCGGTGCAGCGATATTAAACTCTGTTGCTCTGCAGGTTGCGCCGGATATTCTGCGCAGGCCTGCTGCTTTCAACTTCCAGCAAATGCTCGGCCAGGACGTCGTTGAGAAAACGGAACTGATCCGTCAGGCCAATCACCTCGTTACTGAAGTGGTGAGCGGCCGCTGGCATCAGAAACCCATCAAAACGGTTGTCGCTGATCAGCATTTCTTTTTTGCGGGCGATGACATGTTGTGAGTAGTAGTTATTGCCAAACTTGGGGAAGCTGACGTGCAAGGTTACTTCTCGGGTCATGTCTAGTGCTCCGCGATGCAGTGAAAGTTGTTTAACAAGGTGCTGATAAGTGTCAGCTACTTGGCCGTTAGTTGGCCCGTGCCATGACACGATTTTCATTTTCGTTGGCGGGTGACATCACCGTGGCCAGATCGAAAAACTTGAGGGCGACGACGTAAGTGGTAAACGCCGACAGAGCCAGGCAAGTAAGCAGATGAATCAACATGTTCTAGCCCTCAGTTCGTGTTTGGGTGTGAGGCGATAGTACGCCCATGAGTTTTGAGCGGAAGCCATAAGCACGAATGGTGAATATCGACAGGAATGATGTTCGCCGGCGGAACTTGATTTCGCGGGGGTAGACATGAAAAAGGCGCCGCAGCTTTCGCTGTCGGCGCCTTCTCAACGGATGGCCTGGAAGCCTCAGGCGCGCAGTGTCTCGCGAAACCTGTAAGTGGCCAGGCAGCACAGCAGCAGGCCGCCGCCAGCCAAAAGCCCGCCCACCAGACCGATGTTGGCGATGCCGAGCTGGCTGATCACCATACTGCCGAGCAGTGCGCCGCCGCCGATGCCGATGTTGTAGATCCCTGAGTGCAGGGCCATCGCCACGTCGGTTGCATCGGGCGCCATCGCCAGGACTTTAGACTGCATCACCAGACCGAAGCACATGATCGCGATGCCCCAGATGATGCTCAACCCGCCCAGCATGGACGAGCTACCCGCCAGCGGCAGTAGCAACAGCAGACTGGTTGCCAGCGCCGCGATAGACGTGATCAGCAAACCTTGCGGGAAGCGATTGTTGTAACGGCTGAACACGAACGAGCCAAGAATCCCAGCGCCGCCGAACAGCAACAACAGCACCGTCGTCATTTCGCCGCTCATGTGCGCGACGTTCTGTGCGAAAGGTTCGATGTAGCTGTAGGCAGTGAACTGCGCTGTCACCACCAATGCGGTCAGCAAGTACAACGTCATCAGCGCAGGGCGTTTGAACAGGATCGGCAAACTGCGCAGCGAACCCGAATTCTGGCTCGGCAGCAGCGGCAGCGACTTGAGCAGGCACAGAACGGTGACGCCCGCAGCGCCGGCAATCGCCAGGAACGTCATGCGCCAGCCCAGCGCTTCGCCGAGAATCCGGCCCAGTGGAATGCCCAATACCATCGCCAGTGCTGTCCCGGTGGAGAGCAAACCCAGCGCCTGCACCTGTTTGCCTTCTGGCGCGACCCGCACTGCGAGCGAAGCCGTGATCGACCAAAACACCGCATGCGCAAACGCGATACCGATGCGGCTGATCAGCAGCATGGAAAAGCTCGACGCCATGCTCGACATGATGTGGCTGGCGATAAACACCACGAACACGAAGGTCAGTAACTTGCGCCGTTCGATGTTGCGGGTCATCAGCATCATCGGCAGCGAGGTGAGCGAAACCACCCAGGCGTACACCGTCAACATCAGCCCGACCTGGGCTGTTGTCATGTCAAAGCTGTGGCCGATGGCGCTCAACAGCCCCACTGGCACGAATTCCGTGGTGTTGAAAATAAAAGCCGCGAGGGCCAGAGCGATGACGCTCAGCCAACTTCCGGTGCGGGCATCCTGGGTGCTATTCATTTAACGACTCACGAACATAAGTAAACATCGACGGCCACTGAAACCACCTCGCCCTCAAAAGACCTGCACACAAAAAAACCGCCGAAGGCTGGTGCCTGGGCAGTGCATGAGGTGAGCAAAATATTATGAGTATGAGAAAGTGCAGCGTGATGGCGGGGATTCTACGCCGCTGTTAACGTTGTCACAACACACCGCTCTAGCCTGCGGGCTACAGGTGACGAGCGGTGATGAACGGTACGAACGCCGACGATTGAATTCGCAGCAGCGTTCGGTTCGGGCGCTTATTTCTTCTCTGGATGAGCTTTAAGCCAGGCCTTCATTTGCGCCATTTCTGAGTCCTGCGCCTTGATAATGTTCTCGGCCAGCGCGCGCATTTCCGGGTCTTTGCCGTACTTGAGCTGAATCTTGGCCATGTCTACCGCGCCCTGGTGATGAGGCAACATCCCTTGAGCGAACGCCACATCCGGGTCATTGCTCATGACGCCGGAATGCATGTCGTCCTTCATCCCGCCCATCGACTGCATGTAATCCTTGTGCATCTGATCAATGCTGCTGTCATCGGCGGCCATGATGAACGGGGAGGTGAGGGCAACGGCGAGGGTGGTGAGTGCCAGGATCTTCTTCATGAGGGAATTCATCTCATTGTTGTAGAGGTAGAAGTGAGCACGGTAATCCCTGCCATTGGGGGAAGGTCAATGGGCAGCGTTCATCATCGACTGCGCCGGCTTCTGCCCGAATGGTTTCAAAACCGCGCAGCCTCAATGCCGCCGTACCGGGTCTGCGTGTAGATCGTGTAAGGCAGCAGCACAGTGTCAGCAATACCCGAAGCCGCCATGTCCAGAACAACGAGGCCCGCACTCGGATAACCATTTTTCGAGCTTTTCAGCGTGCGGGGTTCCGCATGCAGCGCGCAAAAGTCGATGGATACGCCGCTGTAGATACGGGGCACACCATCGCAATGAGATTTCCAGCGTGTGAGCTGGTTGGCGGCGACGGTGTCGTTGCGAAAGACCGTGTTGACGGTGCCGCAGCCGGTGATTAGGAGTGAGAGGAGAAGGGCTAACAGCGGTTTCATTGGGCGTCCTTGCTAGGTTGGTGTGGAGGCATTGTGAAGGGACGGATTTATTTAATCCGCCCACTCGCCGATCCGGCGATCTTTCGTTGCTAGAGGCAGCAGATACGACGGCCTTCGCTCACTTAGCTGAAGTAGCAGTTACCTCGATCCACCCAATGTTTTGGATCGCTCGTCTGCTCCATTGAGCCGAGGCAGTAGTGGTTATGCGGATTCTGTTCTCTATAATCACTGACCGGCCATGTTTAGGGCGTTTGTTATGCCAGCCTCTGCTGATCAAAAATCCACTGTCGTTTTATGCGCAGCTTCCAATAACGACCTGGAAGATCTGGTGGCCATCAGGCTTGAGGCTATGCGCGAGAGCCTTGAACGGCTTGGACGATTTAACCCAGGGCGTGCGCGCGAACGATTTCTTGGTGGCTTCGATGCTAACAGCACACGCCGCATAGAAGTGTCGGGTAATCTGGTCGGTTTTGTCGTCATCAAAGATCTTCAGGGCGAGCTTCTGCTTGACCACTTATATGTGATACCCAGTGCTCAGGGAGCAGGAATCGGCTCTGAAGTTCTTACTCAGATTTTCAGAGAGGCCGATGAGATCGGACGTCCCCTCAAGGTTGGTGCTCTCAAGGAAAGCGCTTCAAATCGGTTTTACACTCGCCATGGCTTCGTATTCGTCGAAAGCGGTGAATTCGATAATTATTATGTCCGGCCTAACGGTAATCTCGCTGATTTGGGCGACTAGGCAGATCTTGATGCGGTGCCCCGTCAGAGGTTGCACCATTAGGTGGGCCTCCACCTATGTGGCAGTAGTTCGTTAATCCCATTCGCCCGCTGCGTCGGTAGGCGCGAATAAAGGGGACGGATTTATTTCATCATACCCATCTACTGCAGGTAAGCCTTGTGCACCTGGTCGATGTTGCTGCCTTCGACGGCCATGATGAACGGAAAGGTGAGTGCAGCGGCGAGGGCTCATGTGAGTGTAAATAGGTTCGGAACTTCGCTCCCGGACTTCGGGATGTGCCTTGAGCGACCAAGGTAGAATCCCACTGCACAGCTGATGCCTCCAGGGAGATGTAAATGAAGTGGGCTATCTTGTTATCAACGCTAATCCTCACTGGGTGTGCATCGAAGGTTGTTGAGTATCAGGCAGCCACGATATCTGACGAGCAGGCTAAGTCGGTAATAGAGCAGGTCTTGATGGAGCAGCCTCAGAAGACCAGGCCTGAACAAGTGGCTTTCACCACCGAATACATCGCATATGGAAACGGTGTGGTTTCGCAGACCAATGGATTCGCCAGTGCTGTTCCTATTGGCAACGGCGCATTTACCTCCGGATCATCGACGACCAATTCGAAGTCACTGCAAACCCGCATCTATTTCAATTCGATAGGAACAGTCACGCTTTATTCGAAGCGTGGCCGCTGGGTGGTGATCACCCGAAACCGGGCTGGATCTGTGCTCAACAGTTCTTTAGTCGACGGGCAGAGCAAAGCCCAGCGCTTCGTTGATTCGATGGTTCATTTTCGTAAAGAGTGATCGTCGGCAGGACACCATGGAAGCAGGAGCACAAGGGACGGATTTAGTAGTCCGTCACTTCGGTGATCCATTGGTCAAGTGTTTGGATCTGAAGATCGATTGTCATAATTTCGTTCCTAGAGTGATGGAGCTGCCAATGGCCTTCCTGCGGGTTTTGGCTGGCAGCTGTGCGCGGGGTAGGAATCCGGAACTCTATGCACCCGGCCACGCCGAAGCGTGCCCGCGCACAGCTACCATGACTTACTGCAAAACGCGTGAACGCCCACAGTTGATACGGTTGGCATATGCGGACCTAGATAATTCCGGGTTCCTACGCCTAGGCCGCTGATTTGGCAACGGCGAGCGCAAAGTAGCCAGTTGGAGATTGGCTCGCAAGCGGGGAAACATTCTGGTGGCGCCTTCGCGGGCAAGCGCGCTTCTACGGGTGCCGTTCGCTATACGCCAGACAACAAAAAGCCCGCGATCAACGCGGGCTTTTTGCAGGATTTGGTGGAGCCGGGGGGATTTGAACCCCCGTCCGCCAGTACTCCGCTTTCGGGACTACATGCTTAGCCAGATCTATTAAGTTAACCCTCTGCGACCCGATTGGCAGGGTGCGTTGGGCGAGCTGTGTAAGTTTTAGCCGATTCGTCCACAGCGTACTGCACGGCGATTCTGTTCTATATGACAATCATTTTGGGTTTACAGACATCCCCTGATGATTGCTGGAGCCGAAGCTACCAGAAGGAAGGCTAGCACCGCTTACGCGGCGAGAGCTTGTTCCCCGTAGGTTTCGTCATTGGCAACTATAGAAAGTTGCAACAGTGGATTTACGAGTTCTGTTACCAACTCGGCATGCCCCTAGAGTTTCATCACCGGCGTCGAATCCTAATCGGCCCCAGATCTGCTGCCCTAGCAGTCAGGCGGCGGAGTCTACCCGAATCAATCATATACGTCGACCTCCCGCCTGACTTTCCACTGGCAACGTGCTCATGCCCGTTGCCATGCCAGCGATTACTTGGCGGCGCCGCCGTCGTTGCCGTCACCACCGGTTTTCAGCTGGGTGATCTGTTTGGTAGTGATTTCAATGCATTTCTTTTCGTCGCCGGCTTTCTGGGCAGCGGTTGCGCTTTCGACGGTTTTGTCCAGTTCGGCCTTGCTGTCGGTGCCCAGGTTAGTGCTGGTCGACGCCTGCGCGTTCTTCAGCGATGCGATGTTTGCGCCGCAAAGATCGTCAGCCGCGAATACCGGGGAACCCATCAGTGCAGCGGTAAGGAACAAACCAGTGAGTGCTGTGCGCTTCATGTTGTATCTCCTTTAACCTGGGGACTCGGTATGGCCGCTTCGTAGGGCCGATGTCCGAGAGTGTTAGTAAGCCTCGTCGTTGTTCGTGGGGCTTAAACAAACTGACTGCCCGCAATCGCAGGGGTTCTATTTTTTTTTGCAATAATGTGAAAAAGCCACATCACACATCAGGTAATAAAAAGCAGCGAACTCCGGACCCCATGTCGCGATCAAGCGGTTCTTGGTTGCGTGACCCTGTCCACCAGATACACCAGACCGTGATAATCGATCCCGCCATGCTGAGTGAGACCGATTTCACAGGTCCGGCTGGTCGATATCCCTTCATCGCAGTACTGCACAGCATTTTTGAGCGTGCGCAGCGAGTGGGCGTTCAACTCAGGCGTCGTGAAGCCTTTATCACCCGCAAAACCACAGCAGTGGATGCCTTCGGGAATCACCACATTCACGCTGCACATTCGGGCCAGTTCAATCAACGCCTGGCTCTCGCCCAGGTGCTGGGTGCTGCAGGTGACGTGCACGGCGATGGCTTGTTGCTGGGGTGTGAACACCAGTTTGTCCAGCAGATGAGTGCGAATGAAGCGCACCGGATCGTACAGGTCCAGCCGGGTTTCTTTGAGGTCCTGCACCAGCCGCAGGGTGCATGGGCTGGTGTCGCAGTAGATCGGGTCCAAGCCGCCGCGACTGGCTTTGGTCAGCGCCGCGAGCAGTTGCTGAAGTTTCTCTTCGGCCTGTTCGGCGTAGCCTTTGGACGCGAAGGGCTGGCCGCAGCACAGGCTTTCCTGGTCTTCCGGAAACACCACCTGATACCCGGCTTTTTCCAGCAGGCCGCGAGTCTTATCCAGCAGCGACATCTGCTCGCTATCACCCGCCGCAGGGCCCATTACGCGAGAGACGCAGGCCGCCAGATAAACCACGCGCGGTCGTTGATCCTCAACCGGCGGCGTGAAGCGGATGGCGCTTTCTGGCTGCGGCATTGCCGGCGTCCATTGTGGGACGCGTCCGGCAGATGCCTTGGTCAGCGCCGCTGAAAACTTCGCCAGCCTTGGTGCGCCGAGCAACATCCGCGCACCGTTAGCTGCGTGCAATGTGAAGCGCGCACCTTGCAGCGCGGTATTGAAATGCTGCGCCAGCCAGCCTGCGGCTTTGTCATGAGTGGCTTCGCAAGCGCGCAGCTTTTTCACCAGTTCGCCGGTATTGATCCCGACCGGGCAACGCTGCGCACACAAACCGGTGGCCGCGCAGGTGTCGATGCCTTGATAGTGGAATTCCTTTTCAAGCGCTGCGGTATCGATGCCCGCGCGCTTTTTGGCCTGAATGTCGCGCCAGATCACTATGCGCTGGCGCGGGCTTAGGGTCAGATCTTTCGACGGACACACCGGCTCGCAGAATCCGCACTCGATGCATTTGTCGACGATCTCGTCGGCCGCCGGCATCGGCTTGAGGTGCTTGAGATGGATCTGCGGATCTTCGCTCAGCACCACGTCCGGGTTGAGAATGCCGTTGGGGTCGAGCAGCCGCTTGAGCTGCCACATCAGTTGATACGCATCGGAGCCCCATTCCAGCTCGACGAAGGGCGCCATGTTGCGCCCGGTGCCGTGTTCGGCTTTCAGCGAGCCATTGAATTCAACGGCTACCAGTTGCGTGACGTCCTCCATGAACGCCTTATAGCGCGCCACTTCCTGCGGATCGTTGAAGCCCTGAGTGAAGACGAAATGCAGATTGCCCTCCAGCGCATGACCGAACAGGATCGCTTCGTCGTAATGATGCTTGTCGAACAGCTGAATCAGCCGTCGTACGCCCATTGCCAGTTGCTCGACGGGGAAGGTCACGTCCTCGATGATTACTGTGGTGCCGGTTTCACGCACGGCGCCGACGGCGGGGAATGTGTCTTTGCGGATCGCCCACAGCCGTGCGTTTTCCAGTGGGTCTTCGGTGAAGTCGACTTGCTTGTCCACCGGGAAGTGCGCAATCGACGCCATGATCTGCGCCAGTTGCTCATGCAGCAGCGGTTGTGTTGCGGCGCGGGCTTCGATCAGCAACGCGCAGGCGTTTTCCGACAGCTCGCGCACGAACGGCGGCATGCCCGGCTTATTCTGCACCGAACGCATGCTGCGCCGGTCCAGCAATTCGACGGCGGACACAGGCTGAGTCTTGAGTACGGTCACGGCGTTGCAGCAGGTTTCGACGTCCGGAAACACAATCAGCGCGGACGCCTTATGTGGGTGATCGACCACCGTGTCGTAGGTCACGGCGCTGATGAAACCCAGCGTGCCTTCGGAGCCCACCAGCAAATGGCTGAGGATATCCAGCGGCTCCTCAAAATCGACTAGCGCGTTAAGGCTCAGGCCGGTTGTATTTTTAAGCCGGTATTTGTGCCGGATCTTGGCGGCGAGGTCCGTATTGGCGCGGGTGTCGCGACCCAGCTGAGCAAGGCGTTCAAGCAGATCAGCGTGGCTTGTGCGAAAGGCTGCGACGCTGCCTGCGTCTTCGGTGTCGAGGCGTGTGCCGTCGGCCACCACAATGCGCATGCCAGCGAGGGTGTGGTAGGTGTTCTGCGCAGTACCGCAGCACATGCCGCTGGAGTTATTGGCGACGATACCACCGATTTTCGCGGCGTTGATCGACGCAGGATCAGGCCCGATTTTGCGTCCGAACGGCGCTAGCCAGGCATTGGCCTGCGCGCCTATCACCCCGGGCTGCAAGCGAATCTGACCGCCGTGTTCGCGCACTTCGCGCCCGTTCCAGTTATCGCCCAGCACGATCAGCACCGAATCGCTGATGGCCTGGCCGGACAAGCTTGTCCCGGCGGCCCGGAAGGTCACGGGCACCTTATCGACCTGCGCCAGTTTGAGCAGGGCCACCACCTCATCCTCGGACTCGACGCGAACGACCAGTTTGGGAATCAGCCGGTAAAAGCTGGCGTCGGTGCCGAAGGCCAAGGTCGACAGAGGATCGTCGAACCGGCGGTGCTGCGGGATCAGTCGCTGGACATCGGCCAGGAAGGAGGCGGGCAGGCTCATACGGTTTTCCTCTTGGCGCCGCGGCATCTGGCGTGCCGCGTGCGTTGTGGCTCAGGGTTCCGGGCTCAGGACTCAGACGCCCAGTTCACGGACCAGCGAATCGCGGGATATCTCGCTGATGGATTTGGCGCCGGTCAGCACCATCGCCACGCGCATCTCTTTTTCGAACAGGTCCAGCAGGTTCTTCACCCCAGTTTCGCCGTGGGTGGCGAGGGCGTAGATGAACGCGCGCCCGATCAGCACGGCATCGGCGCCCAGGGCGATCATTCGCACCACGTCCAGGCCGCTGCGGATGCCGGAGTCAGCGAGGATCTTCAGTTCACCCTTCACCGCGTCAGCGATGGCGGGCAAAGCGCGGGCACTGGACAGCACACCATCGAGCTGACGGCCACCATGGTTGGAAACGACGATTCCATCGGCACCGAATCGCACCGCATCGCGGGCGTCATCGGGGTCGAGGATGCCCTTGATCAGCATCGGGCCGTCCCAGGTTTCGCGGATCCACTCCAGGTCCTTCCAGGAAATCGATGGATCGAAGTTGTTCCCCAGCCAGCCAATGTAGTCGGCAAGCCCCGTGGGTTTGCCAAGGTAGGCCGAGATGTTGCCCAGGTCGTGCGGACGACCGTTCACGCCTACGTCCCAGGCCCATTGCGGATGGGTCATGGCTTGCAGGACCCGACGCGTAGGGCCGTTCGCGCCGCTCATGCCGTGATGGGCGTCACGATAGCGCGCGCCGGGGACCGGCATGTCGACGGTGAACACCAGGGTTTTGACCCCGGCAGCTTTGGCGCGCTCGAGAGCGTTGCGCATAAACCCCCGGTCTTTGAGCACATACAGCTGAAACCAGATGGGGCGGTCGATGGCTGGGGCCACTTCTTCGATCGGGCAGACCGACACGGTGGACAAGGTAAACGGGATGCCCTTCGCTGCGGCTGCGCGCGCGGCCTGGACTTCGCCGCGACGGGCATACATGCCGCACAACCCGATTGGCGCCAGAGCCATCGGCATGCTCATTTTTTCGCCAAACAGCGAAGTTTCCAGGCTCAGCTCGGACATGTTGTTCAGCACACGCTGGCGCAGGGCAATGCTCGCCAGGTCCGAAACGTTGTGACGCAGGGTGTGCTCGGCGTAGGCGCCACCGTCGGCGTAATGGAACAGGAACGGCGGCAGCTTGCGTTGCGCCGCAGCACGGTAGTCGGTGGAGGCGGAAATGATCATGGAGTCTCGCATCGTTGAGTGAGCGGAGCAGCGACCGGGCGCGCATGAGCACACCCGGCGCTCGTCTCATTAGTGAACCAGCATGCCGGTGAACCAGTAGGCCTGGGCGTAAGTAATGCAGCCGACGATGGTGGCGAAGAAGATGCTGTGTTTAAGCGTGAAGCGGAACAGGTCGGATTCTTTACCCACCAGACCGGTCGCCGCGCAGGCCACGGCGATCGATTGCGGGGAAATCATCTTGCCGGTCACGCCGCCGCTGGAATTCGCGGCCACCATCAAGATGTCGCTGACGCCAACCTGGTGCGCCGTGGTCGCTTGCAGCGAACCGAACAGCGCGTTGGACGAGGTATCGGAGCCCGTCAGGAAGACGCCCAGCCAGCCAAGGAATGGCGAGAAGAACGGAAACGCTGCGCCGGTACCTGCCAGGACCAATGCCAGCGTCGAGGACATGCCCGAGAAGTTCATGACGAAGGCAAATGCCAGCACCATGCCGATGGACACGATGGCCCAACGCAACTCGATCAGCGTCTCTTTGAAAGTGGTCAGACCGATGCGAGGGGCGATGCGCAAGACGATCATCGCCAGCAGGGCCGAGAACAGAATGGCGCTGCCGGATGCGGCGATCAGGTCGAACTTGTACACCGCAGGCATTGGCGTGGGTGTCGCCACAATAGGCGCGCCCTTGATGACCATCTTGTCCAGAAGCGGAATCGCGATGTTCATCGTCCACATTTCAAGCGGACCACCGGCAGCAAACAACGCCTTGAACGGCTTGAGTGTCCAGATCGTCACGACAACGGTGAGGATCAGGAACGGAGACCACGCTTTGAAAATGGTGCCCATGGAGTGAGGGGATTTCTGAGTGGTGCGTGGCTGACCAAAGCCGCCAGGTCCGCCGCCAACCATGACTGCGGCACCGCCGCCGGTACTCGCCACTTGAGTTTCACCTGTACGGGCTGGCTGCCAGACTTTCAGGAACAAGGTCAGCGACACCAGGCTGACGAGCGCCGAGGTGATGTCGGGCAGTTCTGGGCCAATGTAGTTGGAAGTCAGGAATTGAACGACCGCGAAACTGCCGCCAGCCACCAGCGCGGCGGGCCAGGTTTCCTTGACGCCTTTCACGCCATCCATCATGAACATTAGCCAGAACGGTACGAAGACCGAAAGCAGCGGCAATTGACGACCTGCCATCGCGCCGATCTTGAACGCGTCCAGGCCCGACACTTGCCCGGCTACGATGATCGGAATGCCCAGCGCGCCAAATGCCACAGGCGCAGTGTTGGCGATCAGGCACAAACCAGCTGCGTAAAGCGGGTTTAACCCCAGGCCTACGAGCAAGGCGGCGGTAATCGCCACGGGTGCGCCAAAACCGGCAGCCCCTTCAAGGAACGCGCCGAAGCAGAAACCGATCAGCAGCACCTGAATGCGTTGGTCATCAGTGATGGACATGACGGAGCTGCGGATGATTTCGAACTGCCCGCTTTTCACCGTCAGTTTGTAGAGAAAAACCGCCGCGATAATGATCCACGCAATCGGCCACAAGCCGTAGCAAAAGCCGTAAAGCGCAGACGCGATGGCCATGCCGGCCGGCATTTGAAACGCGAAGATGGCAATCAGAACCGCCAATATCAGGGTGATGGTGCCGGCAACGTGCCCTTTAAGCCGGAACACGGCCAGAGCGAGGAAGAAAAACACGATGGGTACGAGGGCGGCGAGGGCGGAGAGCCACAGGCTGCCGAGCGGTGTGTAGAGCTGTTGCCAGGTTTGCATGTGTGAGGCCCCTAATTGTTGTTGGTTAGGCCCGGTGTCCATGTCGTACGTGCGCGGCTCCTGCAGGCGACTCCATATGCGCTGTCGTCCTGCTGTCGCTGACGAACGAGTCGCACAGCTCACCAGCTCAAGTCTTACGCCGTCGCGAAGGACCTGCGGCAAAGGGAGCGGATAACGATCCATCGCCGGCATCGCAAAATTGGTAATACCAATTTACAATGTCTAGCCGCTAGGTTAAAAGCCTTGGTGTTGCTGTGTCAATTTGTCGCTCTAGAACTTTTGTCGCAGTTGGGCGGCTTTTTCGCTGAAACGCAGTTTTGCGCAGCCTCTGCCGGGTGAATGTGTCGCCACAATCAGCCAGAATATGCGCCCCCCGAAAATCGTCGGGGATTTGGAGTGGTTATGGGCTTTGATCAGGTGCGCCAACGGCGTTTGTCTGACGATATCGTTGAGCAGCTCGAACGAATGATTCTGGAGGGCACGCTCAGGGCAGGTGAGCGCTTACCTGCCGAGCGCACGCTGGCTGAACAGTTCGGCGTGTCGCGGCCCTCACTTCGTGAAGCAATCCAGAAGCTGACGGCAAAAGGGCTGCTGATCAGCCGGCAGGGTGGCGGCAATTATGTGGTCGAGAACCTGGGCTCGACGTTTAGCGATCCGCTGATGCATTTGCTCGAAAGCAGCACTGAGGCTCAGCGGGATTTGCTGGAGTTTCGCCATACGCTTGAAGCGTCTTGCGCCTATTACGCGGCCATTCGTGCGACGGATGTAGACCGTGCTCGCCTACGTGAGGCGTTCGATGCGCTACAGGATTGCTACAGCCGCGCCGATGAGGTGAGCCGAGCCGAGGAGGGTGCCGCTGATGCGACCTTCCATTTGGCGATTGCCGAAGCCAGCCATAACGCGGTGTTGCTGCACACCATTCGCGGCTTGTTTGATCTGCTGACGCGAAACGTCGTTACCAACATTGGCGGCATGTACAAACAGCGCGCAGAAACTCGCGACATGCTGATCAGTCAGCATCGTGAGTTGTATCTGGCGATCATTGAGGGGCGCGCAGATGATGCGCGTGAAGTGTCGAGCCGGCACTTGCTGTACGTGCAAGAGGTGCTGGAAGAGGTCAGGCAGCAGGTTCAGCGCGAGGCGCGGGCAGAACGGCGTAATGGGATTTGAGTTCAAGCCCGGCTCTTCTGTAGGAGACAATTTGTTGGCGAGAGACTTTCCGCGGTCAGCCTGACGCGACGCCTCGCGAACAAGTTCGCTCCTACAGAACCGAGCAGCTTTTCAGGGCTTAATCATCCTTGCCCTTGCTGCGCACGGCACGCTGCAGCTCACGGTCCGAATCGCGTTCGCGTTCGGTGTGGCGCTTGTCGTACTCCTTCTTACCTTTGCCCAGAGCAATCTCGCACTTGATCAAGTGCTGCTTCCAGTAAAGGGCAAGGGCGACGCAGGCATAGCCTTTTTGCTGAACCGAGGTGGTGAGCTTTTCGAGCTCTCGCTGGTTGAGCAACAGTTTACGGGTGCGTGTCGGGTCAGCGATGACGTGAGTACTGGCTGTCGTCAGAGGTGAGATGTGGCTACCCATCAGCCATGCCTCGCCATCTTTGAGCAGCACGTAGCTGTCCACCAGCTGCACCTTGTTGGCACGCAAGCTTTTTACTTCCCAGCCAGCCAGGACCAGACCGGCCTCGAACTTGTGTTCGATGAAGTAATCGTGACGCGCCTTTTTATTCTGCGCGATAGTCCCTGTGGGATGTTTCTTGAGCTTAGCCATAGGCGACGCATTATAGGGACTCGCCGCGTTGTCGGCTACGGTCAACCTGCGTGCTTGAGCACGTTGATTGAATCCCGGACAATGCGCGATCTTTTTTGCGTGTTGGACGTGTCAACGATGTCGACGGACAAGGTTTCTGTCCATGGTAGCTGGGCGAGTCGCTGGGTATTCATCCTGGCCGCTACCGGCTCTGCGGTAGGTTTGGGCAGTATATGGAAATTCCCCTACATGGTCGGCGTCTACGGCGGCGGTGCATTCGTGCTGGTTTTTCTGGCGTGCATCGCGCTGATCGGCATCCCGGTCATGATCGCCGAGACGCTGATTGGCCGCCGCTCACGGCAAAGCCCGGCCAATGCACTGAAAGTGCTGGCGCGGGAGGCGGGGCATTCGACCAAGTGGTCGTGGGGGGCTTTCGCCGGGATGATCACGGCGCTGTTGATCCTGTCTTTCTATAGCGTGGTCGGCGGTTGGTCTCTGGAGTACATCCTTGATGTAGGAAAGGGCGACTTCCAGGGTGTGACGGCGGATCAGGTCGGTGGCTTCTTCGGCGCCATGATCGCTGATCCGTGGCGGCTGGTGGGGTGGCACACGCTGTTCATGCTGCTGTCGGCGATTACCATCGCCAAGGGCGTGAACGCGGGCCTTGAACGCAGTCTTCGGATTCTGATGCCGCTGCTGTTCATCCTGATGGTGATTCTGCTGGGGTACAGCCTGACGACCGGGCACTTTATGGAAGGCGTGCATTTTATGTTCGATTTCAAGCCCGAGAAGCTGCTGGATGGCTTGTTGCCGGCGATGGGGCATGCCTTCTTTTCGCTGAGCGTGGGTGTCGGGTCGATCATGATCTACGGCGCGTACATGACCAAGGACGCTTCAATCAGTGCAACAGTTGTCGGTGTCGCGTTGCTTGATACCTTCGTCTCGCTGCTTGCCGGGTTGGCGCTGTTCCCGATTGTCTTTGCAGCGGGCCTTAATCCAGGTGAGGGGCCAGGCCTGATGTTTGTCACGTTGCCTTTTGCTTTCGGCAACGTGGCATTCGGGCAATTGATGGGCGTGGTGTTCTTTGTGCTGGTGGCGGTGGCCGCCTGGAGTTCGGCCATTTCGTTGCTGGAGCCGATGGTGGCCTACCTTGTCGAACGTACAAAACTGCGTCGCGGCTGGGTCACCTTCTGGTTGTCGTTCATTTGCTGGTTTGTCGGGCTGGGTACCGTTTTCTCGTTCAACATCTGGCAGCAGGCCAAATTCTTCGTGAACGATGGCGGCGCGTTTCACCTCTACCAGTGGGGCGCGACTGGCGGGCTGGATTTTTTTGGAGTGATCGATTTCTTCACTTCACGCATTATGTTGCCGCTGGGTGGCTTGTGCTTTGTGGTTTTCGCAGGTTGGGTGATGGGCCGGGAGGCGGTGCGTGACGAGTTGTCGATCCGCAGTCCGGTACTTTTCGCTTTGACGTTCTTTTTGATGCGCTATGTGGCGCCGATCGGCATTTTGGTTGTATTTGCCGCTCAGCTTTGGAAATAACGCTGACATGACTACGCATATTCAACGTTCGGCCTTGCTGCCGTATCCCGCTCAGGCGCTGTATGACCTGGTCAATGACGTGTCCCGCTATTCGGAGTTTCTGCCCTGGTGCTCCGGTACCACGGTGCTCGAGGACACCGATACGCAAATGCGCGCTCGGGTTGAAGTTGCCAAAGGCGGCTTGAGTCAGCACTTCGTAACACGCAACACGCTGACGCCTGGGCAAACCATTGAGATGAATCTCGAAGAAGGCCCGTTCAGCCAGTTGCACGGCGTCTGGACCTTCAAGGCGCTGGGCGAAAAGGCCTGCAAGATCAGCCTTGATCTGTCGTTCGATTACGCAGGTCCGATCATTCGCGCGACCCTTGGGCCGCTGTTCAACCAGGCTGCAAACACGTTGGTAGATGCCTTTTGCCAGCGGGCCAAAGAGTTGCACGGCTGAAGCGATGATCAGTATTGAAGTCGTCTACGCGTCGGTAAGCCGTCAGGTTCTGATCAGGGTTGATGTGCCACCTGACGCGACGGTGCGCCAGGCCGTGGCGCTAAGTGGCATCGGCGCGGAGTTTCCTGAACTTGATTTGCAGCGCTGTCCAGTGGGGATCTTTGGCAGGAGCGTAAGCCAGCCCGAAATTCAGGGTCTGAGCGACGGTGACCGAATCGAGATTTATCGCCAGTTGCTGGCTGACCCGAAAGAAGCGCGCCGGTTACGCGCGGCCAAAGCCGCCCAAGCAAAAAAAGAACGAGGGGCGATGTAAGTTTTTCATCAGCTCGATAGTCCAGACGCAAAAAAGCCCGGCATGCCGGGCTTTTTTGTGACGCGATTTCCTGCGTTTTAGCGCGGATTCGTGTCGAGTGGTTCTTGAGTCGGAACTGGAACGGTTTCGACTTTATCGACGTCGTTCTGGATCTGCTCAAGCAAGGAGCCAGGCTTTGGAGGCTCTTCGGCTTTAGGCTGCTCGCCTTGGTTTTCGGGGGTTGCAGGCGTTGCTGCTCCCTTGCCGAGGATGGCGTCGTCACGACTCACACCTGGCTTGAAGTCGCCAGACAGGCTTGCGAGTTGGTCATTGCCATTGAAGAAAAGCGCAATGCGCTCTTGTTGGCGCTCACCGCCGCCGGGCTGCAGGCTATAGAGGTAATCCCAGCGATCTGCGTGGAAAGTGTCGGCCAGCAGAGGGTTACCCATGATAAACCGCACTTGCCGACGGGTCATTCCGGGCCTTAACTGGTCTATCATGTCCTGCGTGACGACATTTCCCTGCTGGATGTCGATTTTGTAAACCCCGGGGAATGAACAACCGGCGAGTGCGAGCAGTCCCACGAGGGTGAAACTGGTTAGCAGGAGCTTGGTGTTTTGCATCGGTGGGCGACTTCCACTATCTTGGCTGGGACAACGTAAACCCCGATCATACCTGCATTAAGAGAAGCTGCGAAGCAGCGTCTGCGAGAAAGCTGACCATGGTAGAAAATAGCGAACTACGTAAAGCTGGACTTAAAGTGACCCTGCCACGGGTCAAAATCCTTCAAATGCTCGATTCTGCCGAGCAACGTCACATGAGTGCGGAAGACGTTTACAAAGCACTCATGGAGGCCAGCGAAGACGTCGGTCTTGCGACGGTTTACCGTGTTCTGACTCAGTTCGAAGCGGCCGGATTGGTGGTTCGCCACAATTTCGACGGCGGTCATGCTGTGTTTGAACTGGCAGACGGCGGCCACCACGACCATATGGTCAATGTGGAGAATGGCGAAGTTATCGAGTTCTTCGACGAAGAAATCGAGAAGCTGCAGAAGGCCATTGTCGTCAAGCACGGCTTTGAGCTGGTGGACCACAATCTGGTGCTCTACGTGCGCACGAAAAAGGCGTAAGCCGTTTTCTGGCACAAAATAAAGGCGACCTCCGGGTCGCCTTTATTGTTTCCAGCTTTTATCAAGACTTGGCAGTAACGACCATTTTCTTCGCGTGGGCCAAGGATTCCTTGGTCAGGTCGATACCGCCCAGCATGCGCGCCACCTCTTCGACGCGTTCGTTCTTGCTGAGCTTGGAGACTGCCGTGCGGGTGGCGTCTTGCTCGCGCACCTTGTGCACGAATAGATGCTGATGCCCTTGGGCCGCGACTTGGGGGAGGTGAGTCACGGTCATGACCTGTCCGCGTTCGCCAAGCCTGCGCAGCAACTGCCCGACGATCTCCGCAGTTGGGCCGCCGATGCCGACGTCCACCTCGTCAAACACCAGCGTCGGCACGCGAGACGTCTGGGCAGTAATGACCTGAATGGCCAGACTGATACGTGAGAGTTCGCCGCCAGACGCAACCTTGGCCAGCGCTTTGAGCGGCTGCCCGGGGTTAGCGCTTACCAGCAGTTCGACTTGCTCAAGACCATTAGGCAGTAACTCTTTTTCGCTGTTGGCCCGCAACTCGATCTTGAAGCGCCCGCCCGGCATGCCCAGCCGTTGAATTTCCTGTTCGACGGCCATCGCCAGTTCAGGCGCTGCACGGTGACGCAGATCACTCAGCTCACGCGCTTTTTCCTGATAATGACGTGCATAGGACGACACTTCATTTTCGAGGCGCTCAATCGCTTCGTCGTTGGCGTTAAGGGTCTCGATCTCGTCCAGTAGTTTCTGGTGCAGGGCGGACACTTCAGTCGGTTGAATCCGGTGCTTGCGAGCCAGCGTGTAGATTGCATCCAGGCGCTCTTCTACTTGTTGCAGTCGAGCAGGATCGGCATCGAAGCGGTCCAGGAAGCGGTTGATTTCCCCGACCGCTTCCTCCACCTGAATCTGTGCGCTGGAGAGCAGGTTAGTCGCCTCGCTCAGCGCGTCGGGTGAGTTGTCCACGCTGCTGAGGCGATTCAGGCTCGCCGTCAGGGCGTTCAATACGTTGCCCGAATCGCTTTCGCTGCATTGCTCCACTACTTGGCGGCAAATGCTCAGCAGGCTCTCGGCGTTGGTCAGGTTTTTTTGTTCCTGCTCCAGATGCGTCAGCTCGTCTTCACCCAGGCTCAGGCTTTCCAGCTCTTCGAGTTGATAGCTCAGCAACTGATGTTTAGAGCGCTGCTCATCACCAGAATTAGCCAGACGCTCCAGCTCCTGACGAGTCTGACGCCACCGTTGCGCGGCCAGTTGCACCTGACGCGCCAAGTCGTTAGCGCCCGCATAGGCGTCCAGCAGTCGACGATGGGTATCGGTCTTGAGTAGCGATTGATGTTCGTGCTGGCTGTGAATGTCGATGAGCAGTTCGCCCAGCGATTTCAGGTCGCCCTGAGGGCAGGGCGTGCCGTTGATGTACGAGCGCGACCGACCTTCAGCGGTGATCACGCGACGCAAAATGCAGGGACCGTCGTTATCGAGGTCGCGCTCTGCAAGCCAGGTGCGGGCTTCCGGGATATCGACCAGATCGAAGGTCGCGAGGATGTCGGCTTTGTCTGCCCCCGGCCGGACGACGCCACTGTCGGCGCGGTCACCCAGGGTAAGGCCAAGGGCATCGAGCATGATCGACTTGCCTGCACCGGTTTCACCCGTGATCACACTCATGCCGCGATCCAGTTCCAGATCGAGGTGTTCAACGATGGCGTAGTTATGTACGGACAGGTGCACCAGCATAAGGGCAGCTCCCAAGCGATTTGTCTGGTTATTTATACAGTGTTTTTGATTGAGCTGACAATGGTCGAAGTTGGCCCGAGTCGATCAGCGGTCACTCTTTGTTTAGCACTGATGAGTGATGAACCCCCAAGAAAGCCATGTCAGAAAATTTGTAGGGACATTCGCCCCATCCGCGGCCTGAACCCTTGAAGCGAAAAATAACGGCCCCATATAGCCGAACAGAAGCGTGAGTTGAGCTCACGGAGTTATGAGAAGGAGAGAATCTATGGCTGACGAACAGAACTCGGATACGCAGACTCAGGATCAGGCTGGTGAAGCAGTCGCTCCCGCAGATGAGTTGATTTCCCGCGTGCAAGTGCTTGAAGAACAACTGGCTGCCGCGCACGACAACTCCCTGCGTGTTGCCGCTGATCTGCAGAACGTCCGCCGTCGTGCAGAGCAGGATGTAGAAAAGGCGCACAAATTTGCGCTGGAAAAATTTGCCGGTGATCTGCTGCCGATCGTCGACAGCCTTGAGCGCGGTCTGGACCTGTCCAATCCCGATGATGAAAGCATCCGTCCGATGCGTGAAGGCATCGAATTGACGCTGAAAATGTTCGCCGACACCCTCAAGCGTTACCAGCTTGAAGCGATTGACCCGCATGGCCAGCCGTTCAACGCCGAGCATCACCAGGCAATGGCAATGCAGGAAAGCGCTGACGTTGAACCGAACAGCGTTTTGAAAGTGTTCCAAAAGGGTTATCAGCTCAATGGTCGTCTGCTGCGCCCGGCCATGGTCGTGGTCAGCAAGGCACCGTCGCCTGTTGCACCGTCAATTGACGAGCAGGCTTGAAATCAGCTGAGTGGCCCCCATTTACAGGCCATGCGTTAAAGAATTACCGCAATTTGTAAACGCAGTTGCGGCAACCTAATTAAAGTTTTGGGAGAGTCAAAAGATGGGCAAGATTATCGGTATCGACCTGGGGACCACCAACTCCTGCGTCTCCATTCTTGAAAACGGTAAAGCCAAGGTTATCGAGAACGCCGAAGGCGCTCGTACCACTCCGTCGATCATCGCTTACGCGAACGATGGCGAAATTCTGGTCGGTCAATCCGCCAAGCGTCAGGCTGTTACTAACCCGCACAACACGCTGTACGCGGTAAAGCGTCTGATCGGTCGTAAGTTCGAAGAAGAAGTCGTACAGAAAGACATTCAGATGGTCCCGTACAAAATCGCCAAGGCTGACAACGGCGATGCATGGGTCGAAGTCAACGGCAAGAAAATGTCGCCTCCTCAGATTTCCGCCGAAATCCTGAAGAAGATGAAAAAGACCGCCGAAGACTATTTGGGCGAAACGGTGACGGAAGCTGTTATTACCGTTCCGGCTTACTTCAACGACAGCCAGCGTCAAGCCACCAAAGACGCCGGCCGCATCGCGGGTCTGGACGTAAAACGCATCATCAACGAACCCACCGCAGCCGCACTGGCTTACGGTATGGACAAAGCGAAGGGCGATCACACCGTCATCGTTTATGACCTGGGCGGCGGTACTTTCGACGTTTCGGTTATCGAAATCGCTGAAGTTGACGGTGAGCACCAGTTCGAAGTGTTGGCCACTAACGGCGACACGTTCCTGGGCGGTGAAGACTTCGACATTCGTCTGATCGACTACCTCGTTGACGAATTCAAGAAAGAAAGCGGCATGAACCTCAAAGGTGACCCGCTGGCCATGCAGCGCCTGAAAGAAGGTGCAGAAAAAGCCAAGATCGAACTGTCTTCGAGCAATTCGACCGACGTCAACCTGCCGTACATCACTGCAGATGCGACCGGTCCTAAGCACTTGAACGTGAAAATCTCCCGCGCCAAGCTCGAAGCGCTGGTTGAAGACCTGGTTCAGCGCACCATCGAACCTTGCCGCATTGCGTTGAAAGACTCCGGTATCGATATCAGCGCTATCAACGACGTGATCCTCGTTGGCGGTCAAACCCGCATGCCGCTGGTTCAGCAGAAAGTGACCGAGTTTTTCGGTAAAGAAGCACGTAAAGACGTTAACCCGGACGAAGCCGTTGCCATGGGTGCAGCGATTCAGGGCGCTGTTCTGGCCGGCGACGTAAAAGACGTTCTGCTGCTGGACGTCAGCCCGCTGACCCTTGGTATCGAAACCATGGGCGGCGTGATGACTGCGCTGATCGAGAAAAACACCACGATTCCTACCAAGAAATCCCAGGTGTTCTCGACTGCCGATGACAACCAGGGCGCTGTGACCATTCACGTTCTGCAGGGTGAGCGTAAGCAAGCCACTTCGAACAAATCGTTGGGCAAGTTCGATCTGGCCGAGATTCCACCCGCTCCACGTGGCGTGCCGCAGATTGAAGTGACTTTCGACATCGACGCCAACGGCATCCTGCACGTCGGCGCGAAAGACAAGGCTACTGGCAAGACTCAGTCAATCGTGATCAAGGCAAACTCCGGTCTGTCGGACGAAGAAATTCAGCAAATGATCCGTGATGCTGAAGCCAACTCCGAAGAAGATCGCAAGTTCGAAGAGCTGGCCTCTGCCCGCAACCAGGGCGATGCACTGGTTCACTCGACGCGCAAAATGATCGCTGATGCTGGCGACAAAGTGACCGCCGAAGAGAAGACCGCTATCGAAGGTGCACTGGTCGCACTGGAAGCTGCTGTCAAAGGCGACGACAAGGCTGCCATCGACGCAAAAGTCGAAGAGCTGTCGAAGCTGTCGGCTCCAGTCGCTCAGAAAATGTACGCCGAGCAAGCTGAAAAACCTGAAGGCGGCGCTCAGGCACCTCAGGAAGACAGCAAGCCTAAGGACGACGTCGTCGACGCTGAGTTCGAAGAAGTAAAAGACCACAAGTAAGCGCAGGCTCACTTGAACGCCAGTTGACCGCTTTCGGGTGGTCGCTGGTAGGATGTCGCCGCGCGGGAGCTTGCTCCCGCGTTGGCGTGTCTGGAACAGACGAATTTCAGGCTTGTGGATAATGTCTGCAAGCCTCGTGGCAAAGCTGGGTGCTCCTGCGTTCCGGCTTGTTCTGCCGCTTTTCTCGGTCAATGAGTTGGCCGATGAACGAAGACCAGGATCGTTAAATTGACGTGAGTTGGGTCCGGGCCTGAATGGGGGTCCAACGAGTTCGGCAATCTCAGGAGGGTTTTGTCGGACGTCCTCAAGAGTGTAGAAAACTTATGGCAAAGCGAGACTATTACGAAGTACTGGGAGTGGAGCGTGGCTCCAGCGAGGCGGACCTGAAGAAGGCGTACCGCCGTCTCGCAATGAAATTTCACCCGGACCGTAACCCGGGTGACAAAGCCTCCGAAGAGTCCTTCAAGGAAGCCAACGAGGCGTATGAGGTTCTCTCGGACGCCAGCAAGCGCGCAGCCTATGACCAATATGGTCATGCTGGCGTCGATCAAAGCATGGGTGGCGGCGGCGCCGGTTTCGGCGGGCAGAATTTCTCTGACATCTTTGGCGACGTCTTCAGTGACTTCTTCGGTGGCGGTCGTGGCGGCGGTGGCCGTGGCGGTGCTCAGCGTGGCAGCGACCTGCGTTACACGCTGGAGCTGAACCTGGAAGAAGCCGTGCGCGGCACCACGGTCAACATCCGCGTTCCGACATTGGTCAACTGCAAGCCGTGTGATGGTTCGGGTGCGAAGAAAGGCTCAGCGCCTGTCACCTGTCCAACCTGCGGCGGTATCGGTCAAGTGCGCATGCAGCAGGGTTTCTTCTCTGTTCAGCAGACCTGCCCGCGCTGCCACGGTAACGGCAAAATCATCTCTGACCCTTGCGATTCATGCCATGGCGAAGGTCGCGTCGAAGAGTACAAAACGCTGTCGGTCAAGGTTCCGCCTGGTGTCGACACCGGCGACCGTATTCGCCTGTCGGGCGAAGGCGAGGCGGGCGTGCAGGGTGGTCCTACCGGCGATCTGTATGTCGTCATCAATGTGCGTGAACACGCCATCTTCCAGCGTGACGGCAAGCATCTGTATTGCGAAGTGCCCATCAGCTTCACCGACGCAGCATTGGGTGGCGAACTGGAAGTGCCGACGCTGGATGGTCGGGTCAAACTGAAAATCCCGGAAGGCACTCAGACCGGTAAGCAGTTCCGTCTGAAAGGCAAAGGCGTCGCGCCGGTTCGTGGCGGTGGTGCTGGTGACCTGATGTGCCGCGTTACGGTTGAGACGCCAGTCAATCTGGGGCGTCGTCAGCGTGAGCTGCTCGAAGAGTTGCGCGCATCACTGGACGGTGACAGCTCTCATTCGCCCAAAGCCAATGGCTGGTTCGAAGGGGTCAAGCGCTTCTTCGGCGATCTATAAGGGGTAGCGCATGCGACGTATTGCAGTGATGGGCGCCGCCGGGCGTATGGGCAAGACGCTGATCGAAGCGGTACAGGCAACTCATGGCGCCGGTTTGACCGCCGCTATTGATCGTCCGGACAGCTCGTTGGTAGGTGCTGATGCGGGCGAGCTGGCTGCGTTGGGTCGAATCGGCGTGCCGTTGTCGGGAGATCTGGCAAAAGTTGCGGATGAGTTCGATGTGTTGATCGATTTCACGCATCCGTCAGTGACTCTTAAAAATCTGGCGTTCTGTCGCAAGGCGGGCAAGGCCATGATCATCGGCACGACGGGTTTCAGCGTTGAAGAGAAACAGCGTCTGGTCGAAGCGGGCAAGGATATTCCAATCGTATTCGCGGCCAATTTCAGCGTCGGCGTCAATCTTTGCCTGAAGCTGCTCGACACCGCTGCGCGTGTGCTGGGTGATGATGTTGATATCGAGATCATGGAAGCGCATCACCGCCATAAGGTCGACGCGCCTTCGGGCACGGCGGTGCGTATGGGTGAAGTCATCGCTCAGGCGTTGGGGCGTGATCTGAACGAGGTGGCTGTTTACGGCCGTGAAGGTCAAACCGGTGCTCGTGACCGGCAGACCATTGGTTTCGCCACAGTGCGTGCCGGGGATATCGTCGGCGATCACACCGTGCTGTTCGCGGCAGACGGCGAGCGGGTTGAGATCACGCACAAGGCTTCCAGTCGCATGACGTTCGCCAAGGGCGCTGTTCGTGCCGCGCTATGGCTCGACGGCAAGGCGCCAGGGCTGTACGACATGCAGGACGTGCTGGATTTGCGTTAACACCCGTTGCACGTAACATTGCGGGCAGATCAGGTGTTTTCCCTGTATCCTGCCCGCAGTTTTGAACCGCTACGCGATGTCCTGTCGCAGTCCATGGCCCCCTCGGCGTTTTAGCGGTGGATTAAAAAGACCTCTTTCTGTAAGCTACAGCTTTAGTGTGTCCACTAAAAGCGCGCAGATAATTCGATGAAAAAAAGCGGGGTGACGTGTCTATACGTCATTCCGCTTTTTTACAACCTGCGAACGCCCTTTCAGGCTTTATTACGGGAGGTCTTCTTGACTAAGCCAGCCATACTCGCCCTTGCTGATGGCAGCATTTTTCGTGGCGAAGCCATTGGAGCCGACGGTCAAACCGTTGGTGAGGTGGTGTTTAACACCGCCATGACCGGCTATCAGGAAATCCTTACCGATCCTTCCTATGCCAAGCAAATCGTAACCCTGACCTATCCGCACATTGGCAACACCGGCACCACGCCGGAAGACGCCGAGTCTGATCGTGTCTGGTCGGCTGGCCTGGTTATTCGGGATCTGCCGCTGGTTGCCAGCAACTGGCGCAACAAAATGTCCTTGGCTGATTACTTGAAAGCCAATAACACCGTCGCGATCGCTGGCATCGACACCCGCCGCCTGACCCGCATTCTGCGTGAGAAAGGTGCGCAAAACGGCTGCATCATGGCCGGCGACAATATCTCCGAAGAGGCCGCGATTGCTGCGGCTCGTGGATTCCCTGGCCTGAAGGGCATGGACCTGGCGAAAGAAGTCAGCACCCAGAAGAGCTACGAATGGCGTTCAAGTGTTTGGGAATTGAAGACCGACACCAGCCCTGAAATCGCTGCTGCTGATTTGAAATACCACGTGGTCGCCTATGACTACGGCGTCAAACTGAACATCCTGCGCATGCTCGTTGCTCGCGGTTGCCGCGTGACGGTCGTCCCGGCGCAGACCCCTGCCAATGAAGTCCTTGCGCTCAAGCCCGATGGCGTATTCCTGTCCAACGGTCCGGGTGATCCGGAACCATGCGACTACGCCATCCAGGCGATCAAGGACGTGCTGGAGACCGACGTTCCGGTGTTCGGCATCTGCCTTGGTCACCAGTTGCTGGCCCTTGCTTCCGGCGCGCGGACCATCAAAATGGACCTCGGCCACCACGGCGCTAACCACCCGGTTCAGGATCTGGACACCGGTATCGTCATGATCACCAGCCAGAACCACGGTTTTGCGGTGGACGAAGCGACGCTGCCAAGCAACGTTCGGGCGATTCACAAATCGCTGTTCGACGGCAGCCTTCAAGGCATCGAACGTACCGATAAGGACGCTTTCAGCTTCCAGGGTCACCCTGAAGCGAGCCCTGGCCCGACTGACGTCGCGCCGCTGTTTGATCGTTTTATCACGGCAATGGCCAAGCGCCGCTAATAGGCTGGCTCGACCATAGTGAGCAGGTGACGTTGGCGCGCTGGATGACTTCGGTCCAGCGAGCCCGCCCAGCTACCGCAGAGAATGTTTAAGACGGCTTGCCGACTGACATAGGATTTGAGTGACAACCCATGCCAAAACGTACAGACATTAAAAGTATCCTGATTCTCGGCGCCGGCCCCATCGTGATTGGCCAAGCCTGCGAATTCGACTACTCCGGCGCCCAGGCCTGCAAGGCTCTGCGCGAGGAGGGTTACCGCGTCATTCTGGTCAACTCCAATCCGGCCACCATCATGACCGATCCGGACATGGCGGACGCGACCTACATTGAGCCGATCAAGTGGCAGACCGTTGCCAAAATCATTGAAAAAGAACGTCCTGACGCTCTGCTGCCAACCATGGGCGGCCAGACGGCACTGAACTGTGCACTGGATCTGGAGCGCGAAGGCGTTCTGGAGAAGTTCGGCGTAGAGATGATTGGCGCCAACGCTGACACCATCGACAAGGCTGAAGACCGTTCGCGCTTCGACAAAGCGATGAAGTCCATTGGCCTCGATTGCCCGCGTTCTGGCATCGCGCACACGATGGAAGAGTCGTACGCGGTCCTTGAGAAACTTGGCTTTCCTTGCATCATCCGTCCGTCGTTCACCATGGGCGGCACAGGCGGCGGTATCGCTTACAACCGTGAAGAATTCGAAGAGATCTGCACCCGTGGTCTGGACTTGTCTCCAACCAAAGAGCTGCTGATCGACGAATCCCTGATCGGCTGGAAAGAATATGAGATGGAAGTTGTCCGTGACAAAAAGGACAACTGCATCATCGTCTGCTCCATCGAAAACTTCGACCCAATGGGCGTGCATACCGGTGACTCCATCACTGTTGCGCCAGCGCAGACGCTGACCGACAAGGAATACCAGATCATGCGTAACGCCTCGCTGGCGGTACTGCGCGAGATCGGCGTTGAAACCGGCGGTTCGAACGTTCAGTTCGGTATCTGCCCTGACACTGGCCGCATGGTCGTGATCGAGATGAACCCGCGTGTTTCGCGTTCATCGGCCCTGGCTTCCAAAGCGACCGGCTTCCCGATCGCCCGCGTTGCCGCCAAGCTGGCCATCGGTTACACCCTGGACGAGCTGCAAAACGAAATCACCGGTGGCAAGACTCCGGCATCGTTCGAGCCGTCTATCGATTACGTCGTCACCAAGCTGCCACGCTTTGCGTTCGAAAAATTCCCGAAAGCAGACGCCCGCCTGACCACTCAGATGAAGTCGGTTGGCGAAGTAATGGCCATCGGTCGCACTTTTCAGGAATCTCTGCAGAAAGCACTGCGCGGCCTGGAAGTCGGTGTGAGCGGTCTTGATCCGAAGCTGGATCTGAGCAATCCGGACAGCATGAGCGTGCTCAAGCGCGAATTGACTGTGCCGGGCGCTGAGCGCATCTGGTACGTTGCTGATGCCTTCCGCGCTGGCATGACGGTTGAGCAGATCTTCAGCATGAACATGATCGATCCTTGGTTCCTGGTGCAGATCGAAGATCTGATCAAGGACGAGGAAAAGGTCAAGACGCTGGGCCTGTCGAGCATCGACCGCGACCTGATGTATCGCCTCAAACGCAAAGGTTTCTCTGACTCTCGTCTGGCCAAGCTGCTGGGTGTGACCGAGAAAAACCTGCGCACTCATCGCCACAAGCTTGAAGTGTTCCCGGTCTACAAGCGCGTCGACACCTGCGCGGCCGAGTTCGCCACCGACACTGCGTACATGTACTCCACGTACGAAGAAGAGTGCGAAGCCAACCCGACAACCCGCGACAAGATCATGATCCTGGGTGGCGGTCCGAACCGCATCGGTCAGGGTATCGAGTTTGACTACTGCTGCGTTCACGCCGCATTGGCGCTACGTGAAGACGGGTACGAGACCATCATGGTCAACTGCAACCCGGAAACCGTATCGACTGATTACGACACATCGGATCGCCTGTACTTCGAGCCAGTGACCCTGGAAGACGTGCTGGAAATCGTGCGCGTCGAGAAGCCAAAAGGCGTAATCGTTCAGTACGGCGGTCAAACCCCGCTGAAACTGGCGCGTGCCCTTGAAGCCGCTGGCGTGCCGATCATTGGCACCAGCCCTGACGCCATCGACCGTGCAGAAGACCGCGAGCGCTTCCAGCAAATGGTTGAGCGTCTGAACCTGCGTCAGCCGCCAAATGCCACTGTGCGTAGCGAAGACGAAGCCATTCGCGCTGCAGCCAAGATCGGCTACCCGCTGGTGGTGCGTCCGTCCTATGTTTTGGGCGGCCGTGCGATGGAAATCGTCTACGAAGAAGACGAGCTCAAGCGCTACCTGCGCGAAGCTGTTCAGGTATCCAACGACAGTCCGGTGCTGCTGGATCACTTCCTTAACTGCGCAATCGAAATGGATGTGGATGCGGTTTGCGACGGCACTGATGTGGTGATTGGCGCGATCATGCAGCACATTGAGCAGGCTGGCGTTCACTCCGGTGACTCCGCGTGTTCCCTGCCGCCGTATTCGCTGCCTGCACACATCCAGGACGAAATGCGTGAGCAGGTTAAGAAGATGGCTCTTGAGCTGGGCGTTGTCGGTCTCATGAACGTACAGTTGGCGCTGCAAGGCGAAGACATTTACGTCATCGAAGTGAATCCGCGTGCATCCCGCACCGTGCCGTTCGTGTCCAAGTGCATCGGTGTTTCCCTGGCGATGATTGCTGCCCGCGTCATGGCTGGCAAAACGTTGAAGGAAATCGGCTTCACCAAAGAAATCATTCCCAACTTCTACAGCGTGAAGGAAGCTGTCTTCCCGTTCGCGAAGTTCCCGGGTGTCGACCCGATCCTGGGCCCAGAGATGAAGTCCACCGGTGAGGTCATGGGTGTGGGCGATACCTTCGGCGAAGCGTTTGCCAAGGCTCAAATGGGTGCCAGTGAGTTGCTGCCGACGGGTGGCACCGCTTTCATCAGCGTGCGTGATGACGACAAGCCACTGGTTGAGGGTGTCGCTCGTGACCTGATCAATCTGGGCTTCGAAATTGTGGCCACCGCTGGCACTGCGCGCTTGATCGAAGCTGCGGGCCTGAAGGTTCGCCGCGTGAACAAGGTGACTGAAGGCCGTCCGCACGTCGTCGATATGATCAAGAACGACGAAGTCACCTTGATCATCAACACTACTGAAGGTCGGCAGTCGATTGCCGATTCCTACTCTATCCGCCGCAATGCCTTGCAGCACAAGATTTACTGCACGACTACCATCGCTGCTGGCGAAGCAATCTGCGAGGCGCTGAAATTCGGTCCTGAAAAAACCGTACGTCGCTTGCAGGATCTACATGCAGGGTTGAAGGCATGATCAAGTATCCAATGACTCTCCAGGGCGCGAAAGCCCTGGAAGAAGAGCACGCTCATCTGACCAAGGTCGTTCGTCCGAAGCTTAGCCAGGACATCGGCACTGCCCGCGAGCTGGGCGACTTGAAGGAAAACGCCGAATACCATGCTGCCCGCGAGCAGCAGGGTATGGTCGAAGCGCGTATCCGTGACATCGAAGGCCGCATGCAGAATGCCCAAGTCATCGACGTCAGTGCGATCCCGCACACCGGCAAGGTGATTTTCGGCACGACTGTGGAGATCGCCAACGTCGAAACCGACGACCGCGTGACCTACCAGATCGTTGGCGAGGATGAAGCTGATATCAAGCTAGGCAAGATATCTGTCGGTTCTCCGATCGCGCGTGCATTGATCGCTAAGGAAGAAGGTGACGTCGTCGTGGTGAAAACCCCGAGCGGTGTCATTGAGTATGAAATCGTGGAAGTGCGCCACATTTGATAGCAGCGCCCGCCTTGCGCGGGTGCTATTTCGGGCTGCCAGATCTGTATGAAACTGGCGGCCCGATGTCGCGGATACAGCAAGCAGCTGTCAGGCGAAGCGGTGTACGTTGGACAGCTGCTTGTTTACCTTGGCGTTCTTGCGATAGATGAGCGCCATTTTGCCGATGACCTGCACCAGATCCGCATGACCGGCCTTGCACAATTGTGCAATGGATTCCAGGCGGCTCTCGCGATCGAGGATGTTGAGCTTGATCTTGATCAGCTCGTGATCGCTCAGTGCGCGTTCCAGTTCGGCTAACACACCTTCAGTCAGACCATTGTCAGCCACAGTCAACACCGGTTTCAGATGGTGGCCAATGGATTTGTACTGTTTCTTCTGCTCTTGTGTGAGCGGCATAATCTGACCTCTGCGTCTGATCTTGTAAAAAGCGGCGGCCAGTTTACCCGAGCGAGTCCGGGACCGCCCAGTTAATCGCGACTCGTCCAATTTTGAGGTGCTACGTGGCCCGTTCCAAAACCAGTCATAACTGGCTCAAAGAGCATTTCGACGACAAGTACGTCAAAATGGCGCAGAAAGATGGCTACCGTTCGCGCGCCAGTTACAAGCTGCTCGAGATCCAGGAAAAAGACAAAATCATTCGCCCCGGCATGACCGTTATTGACCTCGGCGCTGCCCCGGGTGGGTGGTCTCAAGTGACCAGTCGTCTGATTGGTGGGCAGGGGAGACTGATCGCTTCCGACATTCTGGAGATGGACAGCATCCCTGATGTGACCTTTATTCAGGGGGATTTCACCGAAGACGCCGTCCTTGCTCAAATACTTGAGGCTGTGGGTAATACACAGGTAGACCTTGTGATTTCCGATATGGCCCCCAATATGAGTGGACTGAGCGCTGTCGACATGCCGCGTGCAATGTTTCTTTGCGAATTGGCACTCGATCTCGCCGGACGGGTTTTGCGGCCCGGTGGTGATTTTCTGATCAAGGTCTTCCAGGGTGAAGGCTTTGACGTGTACCACAAGGACATCCGCAAGCTGTTTGACAAGGTCCAGATGCGCAAGCCTCTGTCGTCACGTGATCGCTCCCGCGAGCAGTATCTGCTGGGACGTGGTTTCCGGGGTATCGAAGGATCTGCAAGCGTCGAGCGACTTTGATGTAAGGCCATAGCTTTTTTTGAATGGCTTTATTGTCGGAGCATTCTCAAGATCTTGTAGTCAAAGTTTCACAAAGGGTTACAGACGCCGCCTGCCACGCCTGTAGGATCTGTAGTAAGTTAGGCCGGTGAATATCATGCGAGGCACGTTCCAGCCTGGGGCTTGTTTCAGAGGGTAGCTAATTGAACGATATGGCAAAGAATTTGATCCTGTGGTTGATCATCGCTGCCGTCCTTGTGACGGTGATGAACAACTTCTCCAGCCCGAACGAGCCGCAGACCCTCAACTACTCTGAGTTCATCCAGCAGGTGAAGGATGGCAAGGTCGAGAAAGTTGCCGTTGACGGTTACGTCATCACGGGCAAACGCAGCGACGGCGACTCCTTCAAGACTATTCGTCCGGCTATCCAGGACAACGGTCTGATCGGTGATCTGGTCGATAACAACGTAGTGATCGAGGGCAAGCAGCCTGAGCAGCAAAGCATCTGGACTCAGTTGCTTGTTGCCAGCTTCCCGATCCTGGTAATCATCGCGGTCTTCATGTTCTTTATGCGCCAGATGCAAGGCGGTGCAGGGGGCAAAGGTGGACCGATGAGTTTCGGCAAGAGCAAAGCACGCTTGCTCTCCGAAGATCAGGTTAAAACTACCCTTGGTGACGTTGCAGGGTGCGACGAGGCTAAGGAAGAGGTTGGCGAGCTCGTTGAGTTCCTCCGCGATCCGGGCAAGTTCCAGCGATTGGGTGGGCGCATTCCACGCGGCGTGCTGATGGTCGGCCCTCCGGGTACCGGTAAAACGCTTTTGGCTAAGGCCATCGCTGGCGAAGCCAAGGTGCCGTTTTTCACTATCTCCGGTTCTGACTTCGTCGAAATGTTTGTAGGTGTCGGCGCAAGCCGCGTCCGTGACATGTTCGAACAAGCAAAAAAACATGCGCCGTGCATCATTTTCATTGACGAAATCGACGCCGTCGGTCGCCATCGTGGCGCCGGCATGGGCGGCGGTCACGATGAGCGTGAGCAGACTCTTAACCAGTTGCTGGTTGAGATGGACGGCTTTGAAATGAACGATGGCATCATCGTGATTGCGGCAACCAACCGTCCTGACGTGCTCGACCCGGCATTGCTGCGTCCAGGTCGTTTCGACCGTCAGGTTGTCGTGGGTCTGCCAGACATTCGTGGTCGTGAGCAGATTCTGAAAGTCCATATGCGCAAAGTGCCAATGGGTGACGATGTTGCTCCAGCGGTTATTGCGCGTGGTACGCCTGGTTTCTCCGGTGCGGACTTAGCTAATCTGGTCAACGAAGCCTCGCTGTTCGCCGCTCGTACCGGCAAGCGCATTGTTGAGATGAAAGAGTTTGAGCTGGCCAAAGACAAAATCATGATGGGCGCCGAGCGCAAGTCGATGGTGATGTCTGAGAAGGAAAAGCAGAACACCGCTTATCACGAAGCAGGTCATGCGATCGTCGGTCGCGTTGTGCCTGAGCACGACCCGGTTTACAAGGTCTCGATCATTCCGCGCGGCCGCGCACTGGGTGTGACGATGTTCCTTCCGGAAGAGGATCGCTACAGTCTGTCCAAGCGTGCGCTGATCAGTCAGATCTGCTCACTCTATGGCGGTCGTATTGCTGAAGAGATGACTCTTGGTTTCGACGGTGTGACTACGGGTGCATCGAACGACATCATGCGTGCCAGTCAGATCGCACGGAACATGGTCACCAAGTGGGGCCTTTCGGAGAAGCTCGGTCCTCTGATGTATTCCGAAGACGAAGAAGGTGGCTACCTGGGTCGTGGCGGTGGTGGTCAGACGGCAAGTCTGTCGGCTGATACTGCGCGTCTCATCGACTCCGAAGTACGCAGCATCATTGATCAATGCTACGGCACCGCCAAGCAGATCCTCACGGACAATCGCGACAAGCTGGATGCAATGGCTGATGCCCTGATGAAGTACGAAACCATCGATGCCGAGCAAATCGACGACATCATGGCTGGCCGTGCTCCTCGCGAGCCGCGTGATTGGGAAGGTGGCTCGGGTACCTCTGGTACGCCGACTGCCCCTGTTGGTCCCCGTCCGGAAACTCCGATTGGCGGCCCCGCTGCTGATCACTAGGGCTTGATATGACTTCTGCGCTGTACCCAACCCGGTTGCCTTGCGGCAACCGGGTTCTTGATTTAACCCATACGCATGTTATGGGTATCCTGAATATCACTCCCGACTCCTTCTCCGACGGCGGCCGCTTTGCTCAGCGGGATGCGGCGTTGCGTCATGCGGCGGCGATGGTGGCCGCAGGCGCGACGCTGATAGATGTCGGCGGCGAATCAACTCGACCTGGTGCTCACTCGGTATCTCCGCTCGAAGAGCTAGAGCGCGTCGGGCCCATTGTCGAAGCGATTCATCTGGAGCTTGATGTCGTTATCTCTGTGGATACATCGACGCCAGCCGTGATTCGCGAAGCAGCGCGCCTGGGCGCCGGCTTGATCAATGACGTCCGTTCGCTGCGCCGCGAAGGTGCTCTGGACGCTGCTGTAGCCACCGGATTGCCGGTGTGTTTGATGCACATGCAAGGCGAGCCGACCGATATGCAGGACGATCCTCATTACGAGGACCTGGTAGTCGAGGTGAGTGCATTTTTGCGCGATCGTATGGCGGACTGCGTCGCGGCGGGGATTGATCGTGAGAAAATCATCCTTGATCCCGGGTTTGGCTTTGCCAAGACGCTGGACCATAATCTGAGCCTATTCAAGCATATGCAGGCGCTTCACGCGCTTGGCCGTCCGTTGCTGGTCGGCGTGTCGCGCAAGAGCATGATAGGCAAGGTGCTTGATCGTCCGGTAACTGAGCGCCTGTCTGGTGGCCTTGCGCTAGCTGCAATGGCGATGATTCAGGGCGCACGAATCCTGCGTGTGCACGATGTCGCCGAGACCGTCGACGTGGTGCGCATGATTGCCGCTGTTGAATCGGCAAAATAAGAACGATGGAGTCTCCATGAGCACCAAAAAATATTTCGGTACCGACGGCATACGCGGTCGTGTTGGCCAGTTTCCGATTACGCCTGACTTCATGCTCAAGCTCGGCTGGGCGGCCGGCATGGCTTTCCGCAAGATGGGTGCATGCCGGATTCTTGTTGGCAAAGACACCCGAATCTCGGGCTACATGTTTGAGTCAGCGTTAGAGGCAGGGCTTTCGGCGGCCGGAGCGGACGTAATGCTGCTTGGCCCGATGCCGACACCTGCCATCGCCTACCTGACTCGTACCTTTCATGCCGAAGCCGGCATCGTGATCAGCGCTTCGCACAACCCACACTACGACAACGGTATCAAATTCTTCTCGGGGCAGGGCACCAAGCTCCCGGACGAAATCGAGATGATGATCGAAGAGTTGCTCGATGCGCCGATGACCGTTGCCGAGTCAGAAAAGCTAGGCAAGGTCTCTCGAATCAACGATGCCGCTGGTCGCTACATCGAGTTCTGCAAAAGCAGCGTTCCGACCAGTACCGATTTCGCGGGCCTGAAGCTGGTCATCGATTGCGCCCACGGGGCCACCTACAAAGTAGCGCCGAATGTCTTTCGGGAGTTGGGCGCTCAGGTCACTGTCCTCTCGGCAGCGCCCAACGGCTTGAACATCAATGAAGATTGCGGTTCGACCCATATGGGAGCGCTTCAGGCTGCGGTAGTGGCTGAGAAGGCTGATATGGGTATCGGTTTCGATGGCGACGGTGATCGGGTCCTGATGGTGGACCACACGGGCGCAATAGTTGATGGGGATGACCTGCTATTCATCATCGCCCGTGATCTCCATGAGCGTGGTCGTTTGCAAGGTGGCGTCGTCGGAACGTTGATGAGCAATCTAGGCCTTGAGCTTGCTTTGGGCGAATTGAATATTCCGTTCGTGCGCGCCAATGTTGGCGACCGCTATGTGATTGCCGAGCTCTTGGAGCGCAACTGGCAGGTGGGTGGGGAAAACTCCGGACACATCGTCTGCTTCCAGCACACCACCACGGGCGATGCCATCATTGCAGCGCTGCAGGTATTGCTGGCGCTGAGGCGCAGTGGCGAGTCTCTTGCGCATTCGCGGCAGGCGTTGCGCAAATGTCCACAGGTCCTGGTCAATGTGCGCTTCCGTGGCGGTGACGTTGATCCGATATCGCATCCGGCAATCATAGCGGCGTGCGACCGCGTAACGGCTGCCATGGGGGGGCGTGGTCGCGTTCTGCTGCGCAAGTCAGGAACCGAGCCGCTGGTGCGGGTCATGGTCGAAGGAGAAGACCAGGCGCAGGTCAGCGGTTATGCCGATGAGTTGGCAAAACTGGTTACTGAAATTTGCGCCTGAATTCGGCTTGCCAGTGTTGAAACTGTTGGGTAACATCTGCGCCCACTTTGACCGACGAGGTACAGCATGCGTCGCCCTATGGTAGCTGGTAACTGGAAAATGCACGGTACCCGCGCCAGCGTCGCTGAGCTGATCGAGGGTCTTGGTAATTTGTCCCTCCCTGGCGGTGTTGATATCGCGGTTTTTCCGTCGAGTTTGCATATAGAGCAAGTGGTGGGTGGATTGCACGGCAGATCAATTCTTGTCGGTGGTCAAAACTGCGCGCACGAAGCAGGGCAGGGTGCTTTGACCGGTGAGGTCTCCCCTAGCCAGTTGGTTGATGCAGGTTGCAAGCTGGTACTTGTGGGTCATTCTGAGCGTCGCCAGATAATGGGTGAGCGCAATGAGGTTTTGAATCGCAAGTTTGCTGCAGCTCAAGCGAGTGGTCTTACTCCTGTGCTCTGCATCGGTGAGACCCTCGAAGAGCGTGAGGCTGGCAAGACTCTCGATGTTGTTGGTCAGCAGCTTGATAGCATCATTGAAGAGCTTGGCATTGATGCGCTTGTTAATGCGGTAATCGCGTACGAGCCGGTCTGGGCCATTGGCACCGGGCTGACTGCATCCCCACAACAGGCTCAAGACGTGCACGCAGCTATTCGTGCGCAGTTGGCAGAAGAGAATGCTGAAGTCGCACAAGGCGTGCGGCTTCTTTATGGCGGCAGCGTGAAGGCGGCCAATGCGGCTGAACTGTTCGGCATGCCGGATATCGATGGGGGGCTCATTGGTGGTGCCTCCCTGAATGCAGATGAGTTCGGTGCGATTATTCGCGCCGCGGGAAACTGAAAAAATGCTGGAAACAGTCGTAGTCGTTTTTCATCTGCTGGGTGCTTTGGGCGTTGTTGCCCTTGTATTGCTACAGCAGGGTAAAGGTGCGGACGCTGGTGCGTCTTTCGGAGCAGGTGCGTCAAATACTGTATTCGGCGGACAAGGTTCCTCTACCTTTCTCAGTAAATTTACTGCTATACTCGCGGCCTGTTTTTTCATAACCAGCTTGGGGTTAGGTTACTTTGCTAAAGAGAAGGCTCATCAGCTGACTCAAGTAGGTTTGCCAGATCCAGCGGTACTTGAAGTAAAGCAAAAGCCGGCAGCAGATGATGTTCCGGTGCTCGAAGGGCAACAGAAACCAGCCGCTGTTCCAGCTGACGTTCCTCAAGCTCCGCAGCAGAAGTAACACAGGATTCGTAGCTGATTTTGGGGCTGCAAAAAGAGTTGTAATGCCGAGGTGGTGGAATTGGTAGACACGCAACCTTGAGGTGGTTGTGCCCATAGGGTGTAGGGGTTCGAGTCCCCTTCTCGGTACCAATTAACAAGCTAGCCCGCACATGCGGGCTTTCTTGTAGGTGGATGTTCGATTGATTCTTTAGGGGATCAGCCGTATACTTCCGCCCCAGCTTTGTCGCGGGGTGGAGCAGTCTGGTAGCTCGTCGGGCTCATAACCCGAAGGTCGTTGGTTCAAATCCAGCCCCCGCAACCAGTTTTAGCGGAGCCCCTTTTTAGGGGCTTTTTGTTAGCTGGACACTTATTACGCCGCTTTTCGACGGCGTTTCATTGATGGGCGCTTTGCCCATTTTTTTATTTGCACAGCGTGCACGAGGGGGTTCAGGTGTCGAGCAAGCTAGAACAGTTGCAGGCCTTGTTGGTCCCGGTGGTCGAAGGTCTTGGCTATCAATGTTGGGGGATCGAATACGTCTCCCAGGGCCGACATTCACTGCTGCGTATTTATATCGATAAAGAAGAAGGCGTTCTGGTTGAAGACTGTGCAGTTGTCAGTCGCCAGCTCAGCGGCATTCTGGATGTCGAAGATCCGATCAGCGCTGAATATACGCTTGAGGTTTCTTCTCCTGGCATGGATCGCCCGCTGTTCACAATTGAACAGTTTGCTTTGCACGCCGGGGCACAAGTGAAGATAAAGCTGCGCTCGCCCTTCGATGGCCGACGTAACTTTCAGGGCCTTCTCCGCGGGGTGGAGGAGCAGGACGTCGTGGTGCAAGTTGAGGACCACGAATACCTGTTGCCGATCGATCAGATCGACAAAGCCAACATTATTCCCACGTTTGACTGAGACGCGGATCCCGCGGATCCAATGGCTTGCGAAAGGCGAGGCGTACGATGAGCAAAGAAGTACTGCTGGTTGTTGAGTCGGTATCCAATGAAAAAGGCGTACCGGCGAGTGTAATTTTCGAAGCGTTGGAGCTGGCCTTGGCCACTGCTACCAAAAAACGTTTCGAAGACGAAGTTGAACTGCGTGTGGAAATCAATCGCCAGACCGGTAACTACGAAACTTTCCGTCGCTGGACGGTTGTCGAAGACGAAGACCTCGATGATCCGGCCTACGAGTTGGCTGTTGATCAAGCCCAGGAGAAAAAACCTGGCGCGGTGGCTGGCGATCTGATCGAAGAGAAGATCGACTCCATCGAGTTCGGCCGCATCGCTGCGCAAACCGCTAAACAGGTCATTGTGCAGAAGGTTCGCGAAGCCGAGCGCGCTCAGGTAGTCGATGCCTATCGCGAGCGTGTCAACGAAATCATTTCGGGCACTGTTAAAAAAGTTACACGTGACAATGTCATCGTCGACTTGGGTAACAATGCCGAAGCATTGCTAGCACGTGAGGACATCATTTCGCGGGAGACTTTCCGTGTTGGTGTTCGTGTGCGTGCATTGCTGAAAGAAATCCGCACCGAGAACCGTGGCCCTCAGTTGATTCTGTCGCGTACCGCGCCTGAGATGCTGATCGAGCTGTTCCGAATCGAAGTTCCTGAAATCGCTGAAGGCCTCATCGAAGTGATGGCTGCCTCTCGTGATCCGGGTTCGCGTGCAAAAATCGCCGTTCGCTCCAAGGACAAACGTATCGACCCGCAAGGTGCCTGTATCGGCATGCGCGGTTCTCGCGTTCAGGCTGTATCCGGGGAGTTGGGTGGCGAGCGTGTGGATATCGTGCTGTGGGACGACAACCCGGCGCAGTTTGTGATCAACGCAATGTCGCCGGCTGAAGTTGCCGCGATCATCGTTGATGAAGATGCCCATGCCATGGACATCGCTGTAGGCGCAGATAATCTGGCCCAGGCGATTGGCCGTGGTGGTCAGAACGTGCGTTTGGCCAGTCAGTTGACTGGCTGGACATTGAACGTGATGACCGAATCGGACATCCAGGCTAAGCAGCAAGCAGAAACCGGTGACATCCTGCGCAACTTCATCGACGAGCTGGAAGTCGACGAAGATTTGGCACAGGTGCTGGTTGATGAAGGTTTCACCAGTCTGGAAGAAATTGCCTACGTACCCGTGGAAGAGATGCTCAACATCGACGGCTTTGACGAAGATACCGTCAACGAGCTTCGCGCTCGGGCCAAGGATCGTTTGTTGACCAAAGCCATTGCTACAGAGGAAAAGCTGGCAGACGCCCATCCGGCCGAAGACCTGCTCTCGCTTGAGGGCATGGACAAGGATTTGGCGATGGAACTGGCGGTGCGCGGCGTAGTTACCCGCGAAGACCTGGCCGAGCAGTCTATTGACGACCTGCTCGACATCGACGGCATTGACGATGATCGTGCCGGCAAGTTGATCATGGCCGCCCGAGCCCACTGGTTCGAGTAATTAGGCGCGGCCTGAGGAGAGAAGTGCATGACGCAAGTCACGGTGAAACAACTGGCCGATGAGGTCAAAACACCGGTAGAGCGCCTGTTGCAGCAGATGCGTGAGGCAGGTCTGCCGCACACCGCCGCCGAGCAAGATGTGACTGATATTGAGAAACAAGCCCTTTTGACTCATTTGAAAAGCGGTCACAAGGCGAAAGTGGAAGAACCGCGCAAGATCACTTTGCAGCGCAAAACCACTAGCACACTGCGTGTTGCTGGCAGCAAGAGCATCAGTGTTGAAGTACGTAAAAAGAAAGTTTTCGTTCAACGCAGCCCGGAAGAAATCGAAGCCGAGCGCAAACGTGAACTGGACGAACGTCGTGCTGTAGAAAATGCAGCACGTCAAAAGGCTGAAGAAGAAGCCCGTGCTCGCGCTGAAGAAGATGCGCGTCGCCAGCCTGCTGGTGCTCAACCGTCTTCTGATGCCGCTGGCGCTGTTGCCGCACCTGCGCCGGAACCGACGCCAGCCGTTGCTGCTGCGCCTGTTCGCGAAACGCCTGCTGCTGCTCCGACACCTACTCTCGACGTTCGCAAGCGCGAAGAGCAGCGTCGTCCGGACAAACCGCGTGCAGATGACAACAGTCGTCGTGGCGGCGGTGGTGATGGCGAGCGCAAAAACGCTCCTCATCGTGCATCGGTCAAAGAGAAAGCGCCTGCTCCACGGGTTGCGCCACGTACTACCGACGAAGAAAGCGACGGCTTCCGTCGTGGTGGTCGCGGCAAGGCCAAGCTGAAGAAACGCAACGCTCACGGTTTCCAGAGCCCAACTGGCCCTGTTGTGCGCGAAGTGAAGATCGGCGAGACCATCACTGTTGGCGATCTCGCTCAGCAGATGTCGGTCAAGGCTGCTGAAATCATCAAGTTCATGTTCAAGCTGGGTACTCCAGCCACCATCAACCAGGTACTGGATCAGGAAACTGCCCAGCTGGTCGCTGAAGAGCTGGGCCACAAGGTGACCCTGGTCAGCGACACTGCATTGGAAGATTCGCTGGCTGAGTCGTTGAAGTTTGAAGGTGAGACGTTCTCCCGTGCTCCAGTCGTGACCGTAATGGGCCACGTTGACCACGGTAAAACGTCGCTGCTCGACTACATCCGTCGTGCCAAGGTTGCTGCTGGCGAAGCCGGTGGTATTACTCAGCACATCGGTGCTTACCACGTTGAAACCGAGCGTGGCATGGTTACCTTCCTCGACACTCCGGGTCACGCCGCGTTTACCGCAATGCGTGCTCGTGGTGCCAAGGCAACCGATATCGTGATCCTCGTCGTCGCTGCTGACGATGGTGTCATGCCGCAGACCATCGAAGCCGTGCAACATGCCAAGGCTGCTGGTGTTCCGCTGGTTGTCGCAGTGAACAAGATCGACAAGCCAGGTGCAGACCTTGATCGCATCCGCAGTGAGCTTTCGGTTCACGGCGTGACATCTGAAGAGTGGGGCGGTGATACGCCGTTCGTTTCGGTCTCCGCGAAAATGGGTACCGGCGTCGACGCATTGCTCGAAGCTGTTCTGTTGCAGGCGGAAGTTTTGGAACTCACCGCTACGCCATCGGCCCCAGGTCGTGGTGTTGTGGTTGAATCTCGCCTTGATAAAGGCCGTGGCCCGGTTGCTACTGTTCTGGTTCAGGACGGTACATTGCGTCAGGGCGATATGGTGCTGGTCGGTTCGAACTATGGCCGCGTTCGCGCCATGCTCGACGAGAACGGCAAGCCAATCAAGGAAGCAGGTCCATCCATCCCGGTCGAAATTCTTGGCCTGGACGGTACACCGGACGCTGGCGACGAGATGAGTGTTGTTGCTGACGAGAAGAAAGCCCGTGAAGTGGCTCTGTTCCGTCAAGGCAAGTTCCGCGAAGTGAAACTGGCTCGTGCTCACGCAGGCAAGCTGGAAAATATCTTCGAAAACATGGGTCAGGAAGAGAAGAAGACGCTCAATATCGTCCTCAAATCCGACGTCCGTGGATCGCTGGAAGCCTTGAATGGCGCGTTGAATGGCCTGGGCAACGACGAAGTGCAAGTGCGCGTAGTCGGCGGCGGTGTCGGTGGTATCACCGAGAGCGATGCTAACCTTGCGCTGGCTTCGAACGCTGTACTGTTCGGCTTCAACGTGCGTGCTGATGCTGGCGCTCGCAAGATCGTCGAGCAGGAAGGTCTGGATATGCGTTATTACAACGTAATCTACGACATCATCGAAGACGTCAAGAAAGCCCTTACCGGCATGCTTGGCAGCGACGTCCGGGAGAACATCCTGGGTATTGCTGAAGTTCGCGATGTATTCCGTTCGCCTAAGTTCGGCGCGATCGCCGGCTGTATGGTGCTCGAAGGTGTTGTTCACCGTAACCGTCCAATCCGCGTACTGCGCGAAGACATCGTTATTTTCGAAGGCGAGCTGGAATCCCTGCGCCGCTTCAAGGATGACGCTTCGGAAGTTCGTGCCGGCATGGAATGCGGTATCGGCGTCAAGAGCTACAACGACGTCAAGGTCGGTGACAAGATCGAAGTGTTCGAGAAGGTCCAAGTGGCTCGCAGCCTCTAATTTGCGAGCTTCAGGAGCCATGGTGAGCGCCGCATGTAAATGCCAAGCGCTTCTCACGGACTCTAAACGCAACGCCCGGTCCGGCTTCTGCCAGGCCGGGCGTTTGCCGCTTTCAGACTGCATGGCTTTTGCCATGGGTCAGTGACAGGTAACAAGACATGGCAAAAGAATACAGCCGTACCCAACGTATCGGCGATCAGATGCAGCGTGAGCTGGCGCAGCTGATCCGTCGTGAAATCAAAGACCCCCGCGTAGGGCTGGTCACCATCACCGCCGTAGATGTCAGCCGCGATGTGGGCCACGCCAAGATTTTCATGACCGTTATGGGGCAGGACAGCGCGGAAGAAATCGCACAAACGATCAAAGTGCTCAACTCTGCAGCAGGATTTCTGCGCATGCAGTTGGCTCGTGAAATGAAGCTGCGCAGCGTGCCTCAGCTGCACTTCCACTACGACGAAAGCGTCGTGCGTGGTGCGCATCTCTCTGCGTTGATCGAGCGTGCGGTGGCCGAAGACGGTCAGCATCCGCAGGGCGAAAAGCCAGACGGTTCCGGGGAGTAAGGCGTGGCTCAGGTCAAGCGTATTCGCCGCAACGTCAGCGGGATCATCCTGCTCGACAAGCCGCTGGGTTTTACCTCCAACGCAGCTTTGCAGAAGGTGCGTTGGTTGCTAAATGCTGAAAAGGCTGGCCACACCGGTAGCCTTGATCCTCTGGCCACCGGCGTGTTGCCACTGTGCTTTGGCGAGGCAACCAAGTTTTCGCAATACCTGCTCGATTCGGACAAGGGTTATGAAACCTTGATGCAGCTCGGTAAAACCACCACCACAGCAGATGCTGAAGGTGAGGTTTTGCAGACGCGTCCAGTAACCGTTGGTCGTGCCGAAATCGAAGCGGCATTGCCAGGTTTTCGCGGACAAATCAGTCAGATACCACCGATGTACTCCGCGCTTAAGCGTGATGGCCAGCCGTTGTACAAGTTGGCGCGTGCGGGGGAAGTGGTGGAGCGCGAGGCGCGTTCTGTTACTATTGCGCGCCTGGAATTAATGGCGTGTGAAGGCGAAACGGCACGGTTGTCGGTTGACTGCACCAAGGGCACGTATATTCGTACCCTGGTCGAAGACATTGGCGAGCAATTGGGCTGTGGTGCTTACGTTGCAGAGCTGCGCCGCACGCAGGCCGGACCTTTTGATCTTTCCCAGACTGTAACGCTGGAAGAGTTGGAGGCGGTCCACGCCGAGGGTGGCAATGAAGCGGTTGATCGTTTCCTGATGCCATCGGACAGCGGGTTGCTGCACTGGCCGGTGCTGCAGTTTTCCGAGCACAGTTCGTTTTACTGGCTGCATGGTCAGCCAGTCAGAGCTCCGGACGCGCCGCAGTCAGGCATGGTTCGGGTGCAGGATCATGAAGGACGCTTCATCGGGATTGGTGAAGTGAGTGAAGACGGGCGAATCGCGCCGCGTCGACTGATTCGGTCGGAATGACCGGACCCATTGAGGCAGGGACTTCCTGGCTCAGTGGTAATGAGGGTGGCTGTTAACAGGCACGGTCACCCCTCACTTTTTAATACGAGAGTTTGCTCTCGGCCTGTTGAAGTCGTTTCTCTGAAACGATTTCCTGATAAAAGGATTGCCCACATGGCACTCAGCGTTGAAGAAAAAGCTCAGATCGTAACCGACTACCAGCAAGCTGTTGGTGATACTGGTTCGCCAGAAGTGCAAGTTGCACTGCTGACCGCCAACATCAACAAACTGCAGGGTCACTTCAAAGCCAACGGTAAAGATCACCACTCCCGTCGTGGTCTGATCCGCATGGTAAACCAGCGTCGCAAGCTGCTGGATTACCTGAAAGGCAAAGAGATCAGCCGTTACGCCGCGCTGATCGCGCGTCTGGGTCTGCGTCGCTAATAACGACGTTGCAAGAGGTTGGTTGTCTGTCGCGGGCTCGCCGGTTGTTTCGGTGAGTCGGGCAGGCTCCCAGCCTCAAGTTTTATCTGGACTGCCGACGGGTCCGATTCCCGCCGCTGCCCAAGAATTCGCAAGAAACCAGTTCCCCCAAGAGCCACAAAGAAGGTAGGAAACCGTGAACCCGGTAATCAAGAAGTTTCAATTCGGTCAATCGACCGTAACCCTCGAGACAGGCCGCATTGCCCGTCAAGCTTCTGGCGCAGTATTGGTCACCGTTGACGACGACGTCACCGTTCTCGTGACTGTGGTCGGCGCCAAGCATGCAGACGCAAGCAAAGGCTTCTTCCCCCTTTCCGTGCACTACCAAGAAAAAACCTACGCCGCAGGCAAGATCCCAGGTGGTTTCTTCAAACGTGAAGGCCGCCCTTCCGAAAAAGAAACCCTGACCTCGCGTTTGATCGACCGTCCGATCCGCCCCCTCTTTCCTGAAGGTTTCATGAACGAAGTGCAGGTTGTCTGCACCGTCGTTTCCACCAGCAAAAAGACCGATCCGGACATCGCTGCGATGATCGGTACTTCGGCTGCGCTGGCGATTTCCGGCATTCCGTTCGACGGCCCTATCGGCGCCGCGCGCGTTGCTTTCCACGAAAGCACCGGTTACCTGCTGAACCCGACTTACGAACAACAGAAAGCTTCGAGCCTGGACATGGTCGTTGCCGGTACGTCAGAAGCGGTATTGATGGTTGAGTCGGAAGCCAAAGAGCTGACCGAAGACCAGATGCTGGGCGCTGTGTTGTTTGCCCACGACGAATTCCAGTCGGTCATCAAAGCCGTCACCGAACTGGCTGCCGAAGCTGCCAAACCTACTTGGGCCTGGGCACCGAAGCCTGAAGCCACCGCATTGCTGGGTGCCATCCGTTCCGAATTCGGCGACGCGATTTCCCAGGCTTACACCATCACCGTCAAGGCTGACCGCTATGCGCGTCTGGGCGAGCTGAAAGATCAGATCGTTGCCAAGCTCGCTGTTGAAGAAGGCAGCCCGTCTGCCAGCGAAGTGAAAGCGGCTTTCGGCGAAATCGAATACCGCACCGTTCGCGAAAACATCGTCAACGGCAAGCCACGTATCGACGGTCGCGACACCAAGACCGTGCGTCCGTTGAACATCGAAGTCGGCGTTCTGCCGAAGACTCACGGTTCGGCACTGTTCACCCGCGGTGAAACTCAGGCGCTGGTTGTAGCGACCTTGGGTACTGCGCGTGACGCACAGCTGCTCGACACCCTCGAAGGCGAACGCAAAGACCCGTTCATGCTGCACTACAACTTCCCTCCGTTCTCGGTGGGCGAGTGTGGTCGCATGGGCGGTGCAGGTCGTCGTGAAATCGGCCACGGCCGTCTGGCTCGTCGTTCCATTCAGGCGATGCTGCCTGCTGCCGACGTGTTCCCGTACACCATCCGTGTTGTGTCGGAAATCACCGAGTCCAACGGCTCGAGCTCCATGGCTTCGGTCTGCGGTGCTTCCTTGGCCCTGATGGACGCTGGCGTTCCAATGAAGGCTCCGGTTGCCGGTATCGCCATGGGTCTGGTTAAAGAAGGCGAGAAGTTCGCCATCCTGACCGACATCCTGGGCGACGAAGACCACCTCGGCGACATGGACTTCAAAGTAGCGGGTACTGCCAAAGGCGTTACCGCGCTGCAGATGGACATCAAGATCAAAGGCATCACCGAAGAAATCATGGAGATCGCTCTGGGCCAAGCCCTGGAAGCGCGCCTGAACATTCTTGGTCAGATGAACCAGATCATTGGCACGTCGCGTACCGAGCTGTCGGAAAACGCTCCGACCATGATCGCGATGAAGATTGACACCGACAAAATCCGTGATGTCATCGGTAAGGGCGGCGCGACCATCCGTGCGATCTGTGAAGAAACCAAAGCTTCGATCGACATCGAAGACGACGGCTCGATCAAGATCTTCGGCGAAACCAAGGAAGCGGCTGAGGCAGCACGTCAGCGCGTTCTGGGCATCACCGCTGAAGCCGAGATCGGCAAGATCTACGTTGGTAAGGTTGAGCGCATCGTCGACTTCGGCGCATTCGTTAACATCCTGCCTGGCAAAGACGGCCTGGTTCACATCTCCATGCTGAGCGATGCTCGGGTTGAGAAAGTGACCGACGTTCTGCAAGAAGGTCAGGAAGTTGAAGTATTGGTTCTGGACGTGGACAACCGCGGCCGTATCAAGCTGTCGATCAAAGACGTAGCAGCAGCGAAGGCGTCGGGCGTTTAATCGCACCTGACTCTGCCTGTTGTTGAAAAGGACCCCTCGGGGTCCTTTTTTTATGAGCGCTTTTAAGGAGTTACGTCAATTACGTGTTTATTCACCCTTGGCAGAACATGCATCTTGCAATCGGAACTTTGTGTAAACGGGCAATCTGCACGATCATCGATGCGCGTGGAAAATATAACTCATTGAAATATATCGTTTTTATGCGAGAGCTCGCTTTGGCACACCGCTTGCGATGTATACCGTAACCCTGCAGCGATACGCTTGCTGCAGATTCTGAGAAAAACAGGAGTTACTCGTATGAAGAAGTTCGCTATCGCTGCTGCTACCGCTGCTCTGACTCTGACCATGGCCAACGTTGCCCTGGCCGAGACCTCCACCCAAGCGCCGATGGTCGTTGCTGCAAACGAAGTCGCCAAAACCAAAGAAGCTACTTCTGACACTTGGATCACCACCAAGGTCAAATCTGATCTGCTGACTGAAAAAGGCATTCCAGGCTCCGACATCAAGGTAGAGACCAACAAAGGTGTGGTTTCCCTGTCGTCGACAGTCGCTATCACTGAGTCGCAAAAGACTACAGCCGTAGCCATCACCAAGAAAATCAAAGGCGTCAAAGCTGTTTCGGCTGACGGCCTGAAAGCTGAGTAATCAGCCCATATATGAAATGACCATGGAAAACGATCAGTCACCGGCCAGGGAGGTTGATGACTGAACGATTAAAGGTTCATGCGAAAGGCCACAAGGACGTGGTCATTACAGGCCTCGGCGATTGCGTCGGGGCCTGTTCTATTGTGGGTTCGGAAAATCTGTAGGAGCGCCCTTACCCGCGATCGCGTTTCTGACGTTTGAGCTTTTGTTATCTACAAACCCATCGCGGGCAAGCGCACTCCTACAAGCAAGTCGTGCAATGCGTTCAAGCGTGCGACGCGTTACTTGCCGCGCTTGCTATCGATCAATACCAGCCGGCCACCCTCAAACCGCAAGTACTGATACATCCCGTTGTTAGGCCCGTAGATCCACTCCTGCACCTGAACCTGATCTACCTGACGAAAGTGATTGACGGTCTCCTTGTAGCCGATCATGTCCTGGCTGACGGGCTGGCCGCATTTCTGCTGCACCTCAAACATCCGGTCACCGACGCTGATCAGCTGACTGCCGCAACGCAGCGTGCCAGCCTGAGCCAATGCCGACACCATCGATAAGCCAAATCCAACCCAAATCCCCGCTCGCACGTTCTTCAAATGCCGTTACTCGCTGTCCAGATGCAGTGGGCTAATGACGCGCCCGTCTTTTTCGGCTTGACCCAGGCTGGCGTCGACGAAATACACCCGATCATCCGCCAATTGGCCTTTGTCGACCAGATAGTCCTTGATACTGCTGGCGCGCGATTGTCCCAACTGACGAAGCAGCAGGGCGCTCGAGCTCCATGATTTCAGCACCGCTTCACGCATCTTGCCCTGGCGCTCTTCCTTGCCCAGATCAACCCACTCGGCTGGCGGTTGCTGTTTCAGGCGAGTACGGTAAATGCCTTCGAGCATCGGTGGTTTTTCGCTGTCAGGTACTTGCAGATCGCTAGCTTGAGGCGGGACCTTGTCCCCGCGTCGCTGCAGGATCTTGTAGTACGTGCTCTGGTATTCCCGCTCCAGACGCTGCTGAGCAATCAATGGCCCGTCGCTGGATTCCGCGCTGGTGCCCTCGATCTCCAGACGAAGCGCCGGACGTTCCTTGAGCGCCGCCGACAGTTTGTCGAGGGACGCTTGGGCTTCACCGCTCAATTCATCGGAACCTGCCGCAAACGCAACAGTACCGAGGTCTTGCGAACCACCGCCACTGACCAGTCCGCCAATGAATTTAAACGGCGCGGTAGCCGCACGTACGACCAGGTTGCGCAGGGTCTGCCAGACAATCGGCATCACGCTGAACTGCGGATTGTTCAGGTCGCCCGAGACTGGAAGTTCGATGGAAATCTTGCCGTCGCTATCCTTCAGCAGTGCGATGGCAAGTTTGAGCGGCAAACTGACTGCGTCAGGGCTATCAACCTTCTCACCCAGTTGCAGCTGCTCAAGTACTACCTTGTTCTCTGCTTTGAGCTGACCTTTGGTGATCAGGTAATGCAGATCAAGGTTCAGCCGGCCCTTACGGATGCGATAGCCCGCAAACTTGCCAGAGTAGGGCGTCAGGTTGGTCAGCTCGACACGCTTGAAGCTGGTGGCGATGTCGAGACTGGCCAGCGGGTCGAACGGGTTGAGCGCGCCCTTGATGGTCACCGGCGCATAGCGGTCAACCTTGCCGTTGATGTTCACGCTGGCAGGCTTGTTCTGACGATTGTCGAGGGTGCCGATCTTGCCGTTGAGTTGTTGAACGGCGGTGGCAAAGTTGGGTGTCAGGCTGAAGTCAGCGAAGTTGGCCGAGCCGTTGTTGATGTTTACTTCACCGATGCGAATACCCATGGGTTTTTCGTTACTCGCCGCTTTGGTTTTAGCTGCGGCGGCATTGGTGCTGCTGTCCGCAGGCTGTGGCACCAAAAGGTCGTTGATGTTGGTGGTGCGGTCGTCGGCAATGATAAACCGCGCGTACGGTTGCTCAAGATTGACTTGGGCGATGGTCAGGCTGTCGCCGAGCTGGAAATTCAGGCCTTCGAGATTCAGTTTTTGCCAACGCACGAAGTCCCGGGATTTCAGTGTATCCAGCGTATGCAACTGATCGACCTGGACCTTGCCGGTCACGCCCAACGCCAATGGCTCAGTGCTTTTAAGGTCGACCGCCAGATCGCTATTGAGCATACCGCTGCGTACTTCCAGCCGAATGAACGGCGTGACATAGGCCTGCGCGACTCGCAAATCTATATCGCGAGTTGTGACGTTGAGCTTGGCGCGGACCGGCGCCAGATTCACCTCGCCTTCTGCGGTCAGCTTGCCCTGCTTGCCCAGCCCGGTGTCGAGCTTGAGGTTAAAAGGCGACTTGTTGAGGCTGTCGAAATTCTGAACGTCCAGATTCAGGGGCCCAAGGTCTATTTCTACAGGCTCTTTGGGAACACGGTCCGCCAAATGAACCTTGTAGTCGCGCAGTTGAACATCGCGCAGCAGGACCTGCCACGGTTTGCTTGGGGCGGCGGCAATCTCGGCCTTTTTGGCCTCAGTCCCCGATGCAGCAGCCGGTTCTTTCTTTGCCGCTTCACTGGCCTTGGCAGGCTGGCTCGCGAAAAGCTTTTGCCAATCCAGCTGACCGTCGGGTTCTCGAGCTGCCCACGTCTCCAAGCCGTTGCTGCGGATCTTGCCGACCGTGACCAATTGCTTGGCCAGGTCGATAGACGTTTCGCTTACCTCAAGCTTTTTCAGGCGCACCAGCGGGCGGCCATCGGGCGCATTGATCCCGAACGGTGCGACGCTAAGGGAGGTTTTATCCAGCAACAGCTCGGTCTCCTTGGCCAGGCTGAGTTTGTAATGAGTGTTGAAGTTCAGAATGCCGTCTTGCAACGCCAGCGGCAGCGCATCGCGCACGTACGGCCACCAGACTTTCATCTGGCCGTCGGTGACTTTGAGTGTGCCTTCGGAGGCAATCGGCACCAGGCTGATGCGTCCGACCCAATCGATCTGCCCGCCCGCCGGGCCTGCCGCGACCAGGGTCATGTCAGCGTTATCTTCGGGCAGGGTGCTGAGGTTTTTCAGCTCGAAATCGAGGGCGTCGTAGAGGAATTCAATCGGCTCGCTCGGGCGCAAGTCCTGAAAGTGCACGTAACCGCTGGCCAGTTTGATTTCGCCGATGCGCAGTGGGAACGGCTTGCTGGGTGGCTCGTCAGGCTTGGCGGGTTCGCTCGGTGGCAATTTGAACAACTGCGCCAGATTGAGCGTGCCGTCTTTGGCGAACAGCAGTTCGGTTTTGGGCTTGTCCAGCTCCACCGTTTTCAGGTGCAGGGCGCGGGTCCATAAGCTGTCGATTTGCAGGTTCGCGTAGAGCCGCTCGAAGCCCACATCTTCCTTGCCGGGAGCGCCAATGTTCAAGCCCCACAACGTGATTTCAAGGCTGTAAGGGTTGAGTTCCAGCCGGTCGAGCTTTGCCGGAACAGTGGAATAGTTTGCCAACTGTTGGTTGATCACCCGCAATGCGATGCCGGGCAGAATCAAAAACCCCAGCAAACTGTAGATTGCGAAAACGGCCAGCAAGGCGCCAATAGCGCGTTTCAATCCTTTGGGCATGTGGGGCGTCGACTCTCTTTATAGGAGGTCCTTGGAGTATGGCACGCCAATCTGGTTCCGAAATCGGTTGTTACAGAGGCTGTAGGAAGATTCCTAAATCCAATACCGAATGTCAGAACTGCAGGATCAGCGTTTTCAGCGGTGGCTGTTGGTCCATCGAAGGGAAGTCAGCGCCGGGTGTCAGCACTTGGCAATCACGGACGGGCCGACCGATTTTGGTCGCGCAACGCAGCACTTGATCGCGCCAGTCTTCCAGGCTGACTTTCGCCAGATTGTTGCAGCAGATCAAAACGCCATCTTCAGCGGTCGTCAAAATGGCCGGCTTGAGCAGGCTTTGATAATCGCGCAGCAGATCAACAGTGCCAAATGCGCTTTTGGCCCACGCGGGCGGATCGAGCAGAACGAGATCGTATTGACGCTGCTCCAGACGAGGGTAATCCGGCAGCTTGTGGCCGCGACGTGCGGCAACCGGCAGCCCGGCCAGTTGGCGAATGGCCGGGAAGTAATCGGACTGGATGAATTCCATCGCTTTGAGGTGCGGGTTTAGCAGGCCGTTCTCTCGCCCCACCGCCAGATTGCCTTCGGCGAAATCCAGATTGCACACCTCACTGGCGCCGCCCGCTGCTGCGCTCAAGCCAACCCCGCAGGTGTAGGCGAACAGGTTGAGCACGCTTTTACCGGCGCTGTGATCCTTGACCCAGCCGCGTGCGTTACGCAGATCCAGAAACAGCAGCGGATCTTGCCCTGCATGTCGCCCGCGTACCCGATAGTTCAATCCCCATTCGTGTCCGATCAGGTCTTCTAACGCAGCCTCATCAGCCCTGTAAACCTTGTCGCTTCGGTCGATGCGCGAATTGCCTTGGGATCGGTCGTTATAGACCAGCGATGTGTCCAGGCCAAGGTGACTGTTCACCAGTGCGTGCGCTGCCAGCAACGACTCGCGATCAAGGCTGTTATGAAAGCTCTGAATGAGCAACTGCGGGCCGTAGCGATCGATGGTCAGGCCACTGGCGCCTTCCTGGCTGCCATGGAACAGGCGATAGCAATTGGTGCCTTGAGCGTGCAGCTCAGCCAGCAGCGACTGGCGATTTTCGAGGGCGACGCGAAGCGCCTGATTCAGCGAAGACATGCACGGCGCCTTGGTGTCGGAATGAGGCGCGGGAGTTTAGCAGTTTGGTTAAATACGGTGTTGTGGCTGGGTAGAGCGCCGCACGATCTGGCCTGCCGGGGACTGTCGGCAAACGTTAATACCGTGGGAGCGGACCTGTCCGCGAATAGGCCGGTACAGACGATAAATCCCGGTCCGCTGTACCTCAGCATTCGCGGACAGGTCCGCTCCCACAAGTGCATTTATTCGTCGGTCAGAGCGTTATCAATTACCCGCCCTGTGGCTAATCCTGAACGCTCCCTGAAGACTTTTCCGATACCCCGCGACGGCGCTTTCCTACGGTTTACTCTGAACAAAGCCGGGCGTAATCTTCGCCCGTTTTCAACCAATGCGGAGACCCTCAGTGGGTACTAGTTCGAGTGACAGACGTCAGCCGGTATTGATCACCGGCCAATCCTCGGCACGCTAGCGCGCAGTCTTTTCACTGCCGCCCGCTCGCCGACAACGCGAGAGGCGGCAGCTCGGCAGATTCTGTTCAGGATCTGCTCCTGTCCCTTCTATATGACGCTGACCAAATGCCTGATGGCTGACCTCAAAGTCACCATCAGCGCAACGGACGCGCACGTCTTTTTGGCGTGCGTGCCAACCTGTCATGCCATCGTTCCAAGCGGATCGTGGCGACAGGTCGGCGGTGCCTGCTCAAGGTTTTTGCAAAACCTTCAGCCCAGGGCCATAGCCATGAAAATCACCCTCCTGAAAGAGTTCTTCGCAGGCTTTCTGCAAAATCGGCACATCGCTCGGCACTTCCGCCGGTTGGCGATGCTCGACAGCTTGACCGACACCACCGTCAGCCGCGAAGTGCCGCCGACGCTGGCACAAACCCTCACTCGCGGCGCCAGCAGCGACGCTCAAGCCCTGATCGAGCAACTGGGCAGCCACACCGATGGCCTGACCGATGCCCAGGCACTGACTCTGCGTCAGCAACATGGCCTCAATGAAGTCGAGCACGAACAACCCCTGCCGTGGTGGATGCATCTGTGGCACTGCTACAAAAACCCGTTCAACCTGCTGCTGACCTTGCTGGCGTTGATCTCTTGGCTGACCGAGGACATGAAAGCCGCCACGGTAATTTTCTCGATGGTGCTGCTATCGACGCTGTTGCGGTTCTGGCAGGAAGCCCGTTCCAATCAGGCGGCCGATGCGCTTAAGGCCATGGTCAGCAACACCGCAACGGTGCTTCGTCGCGCTGACGATGACGCCGACTTTGCTCAGACAACCGGCCAATCCCGACGCATCGAGCTGCCAATCAAGCAGTTGGTGCCGGGCGATCTGATCGTGTTGTCCGCCGGCGACATGATCCCCGCCGATTGCCGCGTGCTCAGCGCCAAAGACTTGTTCGTCAGCCAGGCCGCCATGACCGGCGAATCCATGCCCGTGGAGAAGTTTTCCCGTCGGCAAGGCACACACCCGGACACACCGCTGGACCTGGAAAACATCCTGTTCATGGGCACCAACGTGGTGTCCGGCGCAGCGACCGGCGTCATTCTCGCCACAGGCAAAAACACCTACTTCGGGGCGCTGGCCCAGCGTGTCAGCGCCACCGACCGGGCGCCGACTGCGTTTCAGTCCGGGGTCAACAAGGTGAGCTGGTTGTTGATCCGTTTCATGTTCGTGATGGCGCCGCTGGTGCTGTTCATCAACGGCTTCACCAAGGGCGACTGGATGCAGGCGTTGCTGTTCGCACTGTCCATCGCGGTCGGGCTGACCCCGGAAATGCTGCCGATGATCGTGACCTCGACGCTGGCCAAAGGCGCGGTGTTCCTGTCGCGCAAGAAAGTCATCGTCAAGCGCCTGGATGCGATTCAGAACTTCGGCGCCATGGACGTGCTGTGTACCGACAAAACCGGCACGCTGACTCAGGACAAGATTTTTCTGGCACGCCATGTCGATGTCTGGGGCGATGAGTCCGACGATGTGCTGGAAATGGCTTATCTCAACAGCTATTACCAGACCGGCCTGAAAAACCTGCTGGACGTCGCTGTCCTGGAGCACGTCGAGGTCCACGGTGAGCTGCAAGTGGGCACGGCGTTTCGCAAGATCGATGAAGTGCCGTTCGACTTCAATCGGCGCCGGATGTCGGTCGTCGTCGCTGAAAAGGGACATCCGCACCTGCTGGTCTGCAAAGGTGCGCTGGAGGAAGTCCTGAGTGTCTGCACGCGGGTGCGGCATGGCGAAGCTGAGGAGGTGCTGAGCGAAGTGTTGCTGGACCGCATTCTTGAGGTCACGGCCGCTTTCAATGAAGAAGGCCTGCGGGTCGTGGCCGTGGCTGCGCGTTCGATGGAGGCCGGTCGTGAAACCTATGGCCTGGCCGATGAAAGCGACATGACACTGATCGGTTACGTGGCGTTTCTCGATCCGCCCAAAGAAAGCACCGCACCTGCGCTCAAGGCGTTGGCCGAGCATGGCATTGCGGTCAAGGTGCTGACCGGCGACAACGAGCGCGTAACCGCAAAGATCTGCCGCGAAGTGGGCCTTGAACGCCAAGGTTTGCTGTTGGGCGGCGACATCGAGCGCATGAGCGATGCACAACTGGCGGTGGCGGTGGAAACCACCAACGTCTTCGCCAAACTCACACCGTCCCACAAAGAGCGCATCGTGCGTTTACTCAAGGCAAACGGGCATGTGGTGGGTTTCATGGGAGACGGCATCAACGACGCCCCGGCCTTGCGCACCGCCGACATCGGCATTTCAGTGGACAGCGCGGTGGACATCGCCAAAGAGGCGGCCGACATCATTCTGCTGGAGAAAAGTCTGATGGTGCTGGAGGAGGGCGTGTTGGAGGGGCGCAGGACATTCGCCAACATGCTCAAGTACATCAAGATGACCGCCAGCTCCAACTTCGGCAACGTGTTCTCGGTGCTGGTGGCCAGTGCGTTCATTCCGTTTCTGCCGATGCTGCCGATGCACCTGCTGGTGCAAAACCTGCTGTACGACATTTCGCAGATCGCCATCCCGTTCGATAACGTCGACGGCGAGCTGCTGAAAAAGCCACAGCGCTGGCAGCCTTCGGAAGTGGGGCGCTTCATGTTGTTTTTCGGGCCGATCAGTTCAATCTTCGACATCACCACGTTTGCGATCATGTGGTACGTATTCGGCGCCAACACGCCTGAGCATCAGACGCTGTTTCAATCGGGCTGGTTTGTGGTCGGGCTGCTGACGCAAACGCTTGTGGTGCACATGATCCGCACCCCGAAGATCCCGTTCCTGCAAAGCCGCGCGGCCATGCCGTTGATGGTAATGACCGGGGTGATCATGGCGGTGGGGATTTTCCTGCCGATGGGGCCGTTTGCGCACTACTTCAAATTGCAGGCGCTGCCACCGCTGTACTTCGTGATCTTGCCGGTGATCTTGCTGGGGTATGTCGCCCTGACGCAGGCGGTGAAGGGGTTTTATGTAAGGCGGTTTGGGTGGCAGTAGGGTAGCGAGCTGGACTGCTTTTGATTCTGGCCGGAGGCCGTAGGAGTCCAGCTTGCTGACGATCTGCCGGGCACCGGCAGCAAGATCAGGCACATTAGCGCGTCAGACACACCGCATTGGCCGGTTTGCTGCCGGTGCCCGGCAGATCGCTGGCAAGCCAAGCTCCTACGCCCTCTGGGCAGAAGCGGTTTGCCAACTAAGGCCCAAGCCTGCGGGCATAAGCGGTTTACCGCGCCAATGCCAGCGCCACACCCTGACCACCACCAATGCACAGCGTCGCCAAACCCTTCTTGGCGTCGCGCTTGATCATTTCATGCAGCAGGGTTACCAGCACGCGGCAGCCCGACGCACCGATCGGGTGGCCGATGGCGATGGCGCCGCCGTTGACGTTGACCTTGTTCATGTCCCAACCCAGCTCTTTACCCACCGACAGCGACTGCGCGGCAAAGGCTTCGTTGGCTTCGATCAGGTCCAGTTCTTCAAGCGACCAGCCGGCCTTGTCCAGACAGCGACGCGTTGCGCTCACCGGGCCGATGCCCATGATGGCCGGATCGACACCGGCGTTGGCGTAGGCCGCGATGCGCGCCAACACCGGCAGGCCCAATTCCTCTGCTTTCGAAGCGCTCATCAGGATCACTGCTGCAGCGCCATCGTTCAGCGACGAAGCATTGCCCGCCGTTACGGTGCCGTCTTTCTTGAAGGCCGGTTTGAGCCTGGCCAGCGATTCGGCGGTGGTGCCGGCGCGTGGTTGTTCATCGGTGGCGAAGGACAACGGATCGCCCTTGCGCTGAGGAATCAGGATCGGGGTGATTTCATCGACGAAACGCCCCGCTTCGATGGCGGCGGTGGCTTTCTGCTGCGAAGACGCTGCAAACGCATCTTGCGCCTCACGGGTGATGTCGTACTTCTCCGACAGGTTCTCGGCGGTGATGCCCATGTGGTAATCGTTGAACGCATCCCACAGACCGTCGCTGATCATCGTGTCGATCATGGTGGCGTGCCCCATGCGCAAGCCAGTGCGCGCGCCGGGCATGACGTAGTTGGACAGGCTCATGTTTTCCTGGCCGCCGGCAATGATGATGTCGGCGTCACCGCAGCGAATCGCCTGGGTCGCCAGATGCAGCGCCTTGAGACCCGAGCCGCAGACCTTGTTCAGTGTCATCGCCGGGACGGCAAAGGGCAGCCCGGCCTTGATCGAGGCCTGGCGCGCGGGATTTTGCCCTGCGCCTGCGGTCAGCACCTGGCCCATGATGACTTCGTCGACAAGCGAACCGTCGAGACCGGTCTGGGCCAGCAATTGGCGGATGACGGCAGCGCCGAGATCAACTGCGGGAATATGCGCCAGAGAGCCCTGGAAACTGCCGACCGCGGTGCGGGTGGCGGCAACGATAACGACGTCCTGCATGGTACGAATCCTCACTGTTATTGGTATCGCGCTCAGGCCTGGGGCTGCACAACAGAAGAGCAGCCGGTCTGGGCGCCGTAATCAAGGGCGCCCATGTTGGCATGAATGGGCCGTGGGACTTAAACCCTTTGTCGCCTGCTCAGCCTGCGCCATTCTCCAGTTCGCCCACAATCACCACTTTGCTTTTGGGCAGGGCCCGGTCCTGAATCCGCTCCAGCAACATGCGCACTGCGCTGCTGCCCGCCAGAGAAGCGTCGTGAGCGATGCAAGCGATGGGGATACCGAAGATGTCACCAAAGGGCAGGCGATCGATCCCGCAAATGGTCACGTCCTGGTGGCTGATGTTCTGATCGCGCAGGGCTTTCATCGCGCCAAGGGTAATCAGCTGATTGAAGCCGAAAATCGCGTCGGGCCGGGGCTGTTCGCGCAGGTAGCGCAGCGTGCTCTGGTACGAAGGCTCCAAGGTGTAATCCCCCGCAAACACATGCAGCTGCACCGTTTTGCCGGTCTCGCCCAGCGCCGCTTTCACGCCTTTGAGTCGCTCCTCGGAGATGCGCGAGTGTGCAGGGCCGGTCAATACCAGCAGGCGCTGCATGCCTGGATTTTGCGCCAACAGGTAGCGCGCGCCCTTCAAGCCGCTGTGGTAGTTGTCCAGCACCACATGGCTGAACGGACTGTCGTGCACTGCGCGATCAAGTTGTACAACCGGCATGTCGCCGTTACTCAAGCGGGAGAGATACCCCGGCTGGTATTCAGGCTCGTCCGATACCGGCGAAAGCACGATCCCGGCCACGCGATAACTGAGCAGCGTATCGACCGCCTTGCTTTCCAGCTCTTCAGAGCCGTCTGTGTCCACCAGCATGATGGTGTAGCCATGCTTTTTGGCTTCGCGGGAAATAGCCTTGATCATCTCGCTGTAGAAAGGGTTATCCACAGAAGCCGTTATCACGCCGATGATCATGCTTTCGCTGCGTTTGAGGCTGCGAGCGAACGCGTTCGGGACGTAATCGAGTTCCTGGGCCACTTCAAGAATGCGCGCCAAGGTGGCCGGCTTGACCAGATCGGGCTTGTTTAGCGCTCGCGAAACGGTGACCGGCGTCATGTTCACGCGCCGCGCGATATCAGTAATGGTGACGGGTGTTTTCTTGGTCATGGGCGGCTGGCTGCCTGAAATCGAAATAACATGCGGGGCAGTCACTTTCGTTATGTTGTTGCGCAAGGCTAGCACGCTAATAGAATCACCTGCTGCCCCGATTGTTCAAATGTCATCGTTTACATACGGGTTCGGAAGGCTCTTGTTGGAGCGAGGCTTGCCCGCGAAGCCGGTTGCTTATTCTCGAAATCCTAAGATATCGATGCATCTCCGCGAGCAAGCCTCGCTCCAACGGGATGAAATTTTATTTCCAGTTTTGGCCAGGCATCCGTGGATAATGGCCGCCCCTTTTCAACTTCTCAGGGAGACCCCATGACCCAGGCCGCCTCATCTTCAACGCGCGACTTCATCCTGGTGGCGTGCGCGCTGTTGATTGCCATGGTGGGCACGACCCTGCCGACGCCGCTGTATGCCATTTACCAGCAACGCCTGGGTTTTGATGCGAGCTGGGTGACGATTATTTTCTCTATTTATGCAGCGGGCGTGATCGCGGCATTGCTGGCAGTGGGGAGCTGGTCGGATCAATTGGGACGCAAACCGCTGCTGTGTGCCGGGCTGTTAATGGGCGCGATCAGCGCGGTGGTGTTCCTTTTCAGTGACTCCATCGCCGGACTGCTAATCGGTCGGCTGTTCTCCGGGTTCTCTGCCGGAATTATGACCGGCACCGCAACTGTCGCAGTGATCGAGCTGGCGCCAAAACGCTGGAGCAAAAGCGCGACGCTGATCGCCACCGCCGCGAACATGTTTGGACTGGGGCTTGGCCCGCTGCTGGCCGGGATCACTTCGCAGTACCTGCCAGACCCGCTGCATCTGATTTTCTACGTGCACCTGGCGTTTCTGTTGTTGGCCGTGATCGGTGTCTTGTCGGCTCGTGAAACCGTTACTCGGCCCGAGACGCTGCACCTGAGGATCCAAAAGCCTTCGATTCCGGCTTCTGTGCGTAGCGTGTTCATCCCCGCTTCGATTGCAGGGCTCGCCGGTTTCAGCGTTGCCGGGCTGTTCACCAGCATGGTGCCGTCGCTGATGATTCAGGTGATGGAGCAAACCGGCGGGCTGCTGATTGGCGCGGTGATTGGGCTATTCTTCGTGGCATCCGTTGTGGGGCAGGCGTCGCTGCAATGGGTACCGGCGCAGCGGCACATGACACTGGGTTGCCTGGCGTTGATCGTCGGTATGATTTGCCTGGGGCTGAGCATTCTCACTGCGCAGGTGCTGCTGTTGGTGCTGGCGGGTTTCATCGCCGGGATGGGGCAGGGCATGATCTTCCGTGCGGGCATGGGGGCGGTGAGCGCGAAGAGTCCGCCGGACCACAAAGCGGCCGTGACCTCCGCTTACTTTGTGGTGATGTACATCTCGATTTCTGTCCCGGTGATCGCCGTAGGCTTCAGTGTTCATACGTTTGGCTTGCGTCACGTCGGCGAGTTCTTCGCGTCACTGGTTGCAGTGATCGCGTTGCTGGCGATGATCAGCATGAAACGCGTGCAGGCGCGGCAGCACGCCGTTTCGCCTCAGGGGTAATCAATCAGCATGAAAATCGGCCTGATTTCCGACACCCATGGTCTGCTGCGACCGCAGGCGCTTATCCCGTTGCAGGGTTGTGACCGGATCATTCACGGGGGTGACATAGGCAAGCCCGAGATCCTCGATGCATTACGTGCGATCGCGCCGCTGACGGTGGTGCGAGGCAATAACGACACCGACGATGCGTGGGCCCGCGACGTGCCGTATGAGGCTGTGTTGCGGGTGGGCGGGGTGGCGATTTACGTCACGCACATACTGGCCGACGTGCCGGAAACGCTGCCGGCAGATGTCCGAGTGGTGGTCACTGGGCATTCACATAAGCCGTTGCAGGAAGTGCGTCATGGGGTGCTGTTCATCAACCCAGGCAGCGCTGGGCCGCGGCGTTTCAAACTGCCGATTACGGTGGGGATGTTGCACATCGAAGGTGAAGACGTGCGGGGCGAATTGATCGAGTTGGCGCTGGATTGATCGACGCATCACGCGACTAATTTCCTGTGGGAGGGAGCTTGCTCGCGATTAGGCCTGTGCATCCAACGCTTCTTGGTGCCTGGCCCGCACTCATCGCGAGCAAGCTCCCTCCCACAGATTCGAAAGAGCCGCTACAGCGAAAAGATCGGTTTACTTCGCAATCGGGTCCAGCCCGCTGGTCTTGACTGCCGCCGCCGCAGCGCTCGAGCCCAGGTAGTCCACCAGCGCTTTGGCTTGTTCCGGATGCTTGCTCTGGCTGACGACACCCGCCGAATACAGGGTCATCTGCTGGGCTTGGTCAGGGATCAGACCCACGATGTCGATACCCTCCACTGGCTTGAGTTCGCTCAATTGTTGAAAGCCGATTTCCGCGTCGCCACGGGCGATCACCTCGCCCACGGGCGTTGCAGGAATCATGTGGCTCTTGTCTTTGATCCGGTCAGCGATGTGCATCTGAGTGAACAATACGCGTGACAGGTAAACGCCGCTGGCGCTGTCGGAGTAGGCAATGGTTTTGGCGTTCAACAGCGTTTCCTTGAACGCCTCCATGGTGCTGATATCCGGTTTCGGCGCGCCGTGTCGAACGGCCATGGCGATGTAGGATTTGCCGATATCCACGCGGGTTTTCGGATCGACCTGGCCGTCCTTGATCAATTTGTCCAGCGCAGAGCCCACCATCAGTACCACGTCGGCAGGCTCACGACGTGCCAGCCGGTTAGGAATCGCCTGGGGTGTAGCGCCCATCGACGGCGCCACTTCCGGTATCAACTTCACACCCACGCGTTGCTCGTACTCCGGGGTGATGGCCTGGAATGCACCCATGATTCCGCCGGAACTCAGCACGATCAATTGAACTGGGGCGGGGGCGGTGGCGGCATGAACGAAGGCGACAGGGACGAAAGTGATGGCGGCAGACAGCAGATAGGGCAGGACTTTTTTCATGAATATGAACCCGGCAATGATGAATTTGATTCTGAATAAGAAGATGAAAACAGCGCGGGCAGTATGTGGGAAAAGGACGCCGAGTGAATCCCTTTCTTGAGTACGTCAGGCATCTCTAACGCAGATACCGCTGCACGACCTCGACGATCTCTTTCAGGATTGCGTCGTCAGCCAGTAGCGGATATTGCTTGAGAAGTTTGTTGCTGACGTGTTCTCCAGATTGATGGATGGAGCGGATTATTCGGTCAATGTCCGCATCCGGGCCTTCCACAATATTTTTGATCGCCTCGCGCAGCAGATAGTGATCACGAAGAATGCTCGCTTCATCACGCATCTCCTTGTCGACGGTCTGGCGAATCACCCTTGCCATGTATTCGCAGTGGGAGGTCATGTCGATATACCGCCACGCAGGGCCGGTCGCGTCGTAACCTTCGTACTTCAGGTTTGACTCGACACCGTCCTGGTATTTCACGTAGTTGTCGAAATGCACCTCGCTTTCGATGGCCTGCATCAAAGGTCGGGAAAACTCGTCAAGCACCTGATCGTAGTTTTGCGGACGAAGACTGTGATCTTGCATAACCGCCGATACAGGGAGGATGTAGGGCGCGGGAAGGTAGTGATCTCGTCGCAATATGTCGTTCACCAGAAAACGTGAGATACGACCGTTGCCGTCGCTGAGTGGGTGTATATAAACGAATCCAAATGAAATCGCCGCAGCTCTCAAGATCGACGATCTGCCACGGGTTTTTCTCTCGAAATTCATGAGCCCGTCGAGCATCCCTTCAACCTGCTGCCAGCCCGGCGCCAGGTAATGCAAAACGTTCTGGAACCCTCGCGTCTGCCCAACAAATACCGGGGACTTTCGAATACCGTAAGACAGCGCCCTTGGACCCAAAATCGCCTGTTGAATCGACTCAATCTGATCAGCACTCAGCGGCGGCTGGCCCTGACCGCAGCGTTGCTCCATGACTGCAGCGAAGCGTTTGATGCGGTCGACTTTTTGTTCTTCATGCTCAATGGCAAAACTGGATTTGCTTTCCTTGATGGTCAGCCAGACGGCGCTGCGCAACAAAGTGTCTGGTCCGAACTCGACCCCGAGCAGCGCAAGTGCTGCATCCAGATCGTATTGGATAAGCTCGATCAGGGCGGGAGTGATCCGGATCATCGGACAAAAAGCAGGAGTGCCGGGTAGATTGTCGACAATTCGCCAGCGAGTGTTTCGCGAAGGATTGACGCTGGTCAGGTAGAGCTTCTCGTCCAGCAAGGGGACATAGTTGCCTTTGTTCAAATCGTCACGAGCTAATGTTTTTTGAGTCAGCCACTCGTACAAAAAACAGGCTTTTCTAGCATATTGGCCGGTGGGTTCCGCATCAATCCACTGCTCAAGCTCGGCAGGATCAATCGTTGAGAATAATCTCGCCAGACACTCCAGATGGATAGGCTCGCGCTTAAACGCAAACGTAAGATGCTCGCTCAGGGTGGGGCCTGGCTGATATTGGGCGGGGAAGGTTTGTTCTGTAACGCCATCGGAGGTGACGTCTTTGCGGCTGCTGCCAATGTGGCTGCGGACCTTTAGCGGTTGGCAGAGTGCGATGCGGTAGGTGTGGATCAGCCATGCATAGCCTGCAAGATTGCTCATCGGAGCCTCTTAAAACCGTTAAAGACTCGCCATTATTATTAAAAAAACAACTTACGTCCTCAAAATGATTAAAAAGCCCCTGCGCTGGGCATCACAACCCAGCACAGGTAGCGAAGATCAAACTTTGAAATGACTCACGAGCATTTGCAACTGATTACCCAAGCGGGCGAGTTCGACGCTGGAGGCGGCGGTCTCTTCGCTGGCGGCGGCGGTCTGTTCGGAGACGTCACGCACATTGAGGATGCTGCGGCTGATTTCTTCGGCCACCGAGCTTTGCTGTTCGGCAGCGGCGGCGATTTGCTGGTTCATCGCCTGAATGTTGGAAACGGTCTGGGTGATGCTGTTGAGCGACGTACCCGCTTTGCGGGTCAGGGCGACGCTGCTGTCGGTCAGGTTACGACTGCTCAACATGATGTCAGACACCTGCCGCGTACCGTTCTGCAGACCGGCCACCAGGCCCTCGATCTCTTCGGTGGACTGCTGAGTGCGCTGGGCCAGGCCTCGGACTTCATCGGCCACCACCGCAAAACCACGACCGGCTTCACCGGCGCGGGCAGCTTCGATGGCGGCGTTGAGCGCCAACAGATTGGTTTGCTGAGCGACTGCCTTGATCACGTCCATCACTTTGCCGATCTTGTCGCTTTCCTGCTCCAGCACTGTCATTGCTTCGGTCGAACGACCTACTTCATTGGCCAGTTTTTCGATCTGGGCGATGGCTTCGCCGACGACTTTATCGCCGTCGCGGGCCTGTTGATCTGCGGCAGATGCGGCAACCGATGCCTGTTCGGCGTTGCGCGCGACTTCCTGCACGGTGGCCGACATTTCATGCATCGCGGTGGCCACCTGATCGGTCTCGACCTTCTGGCTGTTAACGCCGGCGCTGGTCTGCTCAGTGACGGCCGATAATTCTTCGGCGGCGCTGGCGATTTGCGTCACGCTGTCGCGGATGCCGCCGATCAGGTCGCGCAAGGTCGCGCCCATGCGCTGAATGCCTTGTTGCAGCACACCGATTTCGTCGCGGCGGGTTACCACCAGCGTTTGTGAAAGATCGCCCGAGGCGATGCGATCAACCACGGCCAGGGTCTGCTGCAACGGACGGGTGATTTGTCGCGTAATGATGAGCGCCGCCAACGTGCCAAAAATCAGCGCCAGCAGGGTGACGCCGATCTGCAGGTTCCGTGCATTCTGGCTGTCCTGGTCTCGCAGGGATTGCTGAAGTCCTTGCAGCTCACCGTTGAGTTTGACGATGGCCGCGCCTTCATCGGTCATTTCGGTGCGTGCAGTGACAATCTGACTGTTGGCTGCCTGGAAACCCTGTACCGAGGTGCGGTAGTTCAACAGCGCAGCTTCCAGTTGCTTGAGGCGATCGGCCTGAGTATCGGCGAAGGCGGCTTTAAGAGGACTCATGCCGCTGATCGCGGTTTCCAGCTGACGCAGCGCGGTCTCTTCAGTCTTGGCGTTCGGGCTGGCAGTAAAGCCACGCACTTCGTAACGCACCAGCATCAGGTCTTCCTTGGCCTTGATGATTGCCTGGTATTGAGCGAAACGGCGTTCATCGGTCGCTTCAAGGCGCATGACATCGTCGTTGATGGCGTTGATCAGTTCTGCGCCTTTGACAGCATTCACGCCCATTTCGGCGCGAACGCTGGTGCTGGTGCGATAGCCGTCGCGCATCTTTTCCAGCGATTTCTGATAGGCATCCGTCTGTTCGGCCAACGCTTTCAACGGCTTTACATTAAGCGGATTGGTAAAGCGGGCTGTCAGCGATTGCTGCAGGGTCTTGTAAGCGTCCATCGCGTTCTGCACCGCCTGGGCTGCAGTGTCATCGCCATTGGCGATCATGTATTGCAGGCGGGTGACACGCAGTTTGGTCAGTTGATCGCTGAGATCGGAGATATCGTTCATCCGCTCACTGCGTTCAATCATGCTGCTCAGACTGGTCCAGCCGGTCAGCGCGAGCAGGGCAGTAAAAAACAGTACGATGCCAAAGCCAAGCGCCAATTTCATGTTGACGCTGATGTTTGCAAACCAGCTATTCATCCAAAACCTCCAGAGTTTCAATTTTGCTAATCAAGCGGCTGGAAGGTTGTTTTTGTTCAAGCCAGCAGAGTGTTCACGTCGTCATGGCTATCGGCTGGGGTTTGAATATCTGAATACGCGCCGTCAGAAAATAGCGTGTCAATTTCAAAGAGTAGGGGTTGGCGCTGCGTTAGATAGACGTGGCCCGGGTCCCGGCGCTTTAAAAAAAGCTCAACGCTGACAAACCTTTGGCTTGCGGGCCGCAGATTCACCACCGATATCCCCCGTGATTCATCCTGATTATCGCGGCAGGTCGTGCTCTGCAAATACTGGCGTCAACATTCCAGTGGTGAATGTATCGGGGATGAAATAATTCAACTGTTTGCCTATCGCCGAAGGAAATAACGTGTGCACTGGCCGCTCTCTCCAGCCTTACCGACCAAGCTTCCACGGACCCGCAAGGATGTCGCTTTATGAAACCTGCTCAGCGCTTTACGACACTCGACAGCTTTAGGGGCGTCTGCGCTCTGTTGGTGGTTTTTTATCATTTGCACGTCGTGGGCTCGTTCACCGAGCTTCCATTTTTTCGCCATGCCGAAGTACTGCTGAACTTCTTCTTCGTGCTGAGCGGTTTTGTGCTGGCGCACACTTACGGCATGAAGGCCCATTTAACGTTCAGGTCGTTTTTCATCTCTCGAATGTTCCGGCTTTATCCGCTGCATCTGGTGATGCTGGCGGTGTTCATCACGTTTGAGCTGGTGCGCTGGACTGCGTACAAAAAGGGCTTTTATTTCAATAATGTCCCGTTCACCGGACTTTTTGCACCGTCGGAAATCTTGCCTAATCTGCTGCTGGTTCAAGCCTGGACCACGCTGACTGAAACCATGTCGTTCAACTATCCATCCTGGACCATCAGCATCGAGTTCTACATCTACATGCTGTTTGGCGGCTTGTGCATGTTCGCGATGAGGACGCGATTTGCGCTGTTTGCCTGTGTTTCGCTCTTTGCCTTCTTGCTGATTTTCAGCGGCAGTGACTTGCTGGTGGAACGTGCGCTGCAAGGGCTCTCGTGCTTCTTCGCGGGTAACGTGACGTACGTGGCTTATTTGCAAATTCGCGACAAATTCATACCGACGTTGTGGCTGATGACTGTTTTGGAATGCGTGCTGATGTACGCCACGTACTTGATCGTCATGACTGATTTCGAATACCGCTCTCCCATCGGCGGCCTGTTCTTCTGCGGGCTGGTGCTGCTGTTCGCCTTTGAAGGCGGGCTGGTGTCGACGTTTCTAAAGACGCGCTTTTTCGTGCTGCTGGGCAAACTGTCGTATTCGATCTACATGACTCACGCGGCGCTACTGTTCTGCTTGTCGACAGTGTTCATCGTCGCGCAAAAACTCACGGGCCGCGAACTGGCGCCGATGATCAACGGGCAGCGGTTCATGGATACAGGATCGTTTTGGGCCAATAACCTGATGGTGATCGCTGTTGTGATCGCAGCACTTTGCATTGCCGCGCTCGCGCATAAATACATCGAAATGAAGGGTTATGAGCTGGGCAAGCGGTTCGCTGCTCGCAGTGCGGCGAAGGCTGCGGCTGCGCAGGTTCAACTGGACGCCACGAACCTCAAGCAACGGCTGGACCGCACGGCCTGACTGTCTGGACGGTTGCCGCGACTCAGTCGCGGCGCAGCCACTCCAGCATGCCCAGAGCGGCGGCTCGCCCGCTGGCAAAACAGGCTGTCAGCAAATAGCCGCCAGTGGGCGCTTCCCAGTCGAGCATTTCGCCAGCGCAGAATATCCCGGGCAATGCAGTGAGCATCAAGCGTTGATCCAGCACTTCAAATGGCACACCGCCTGCGGTGCTGATGGCTTCGTCCAAGGGGCGGGGTTTGATCAGCGTCAGTGGCAACGCTTTGAGCGCCTGCGCCAGTAATGCCGGATCGGCGAACGCGCTGGCGGGCGCCAATTCCCGCAGCAGCGCTGCCTTTGCGCCGTCCAGGTTGAGTTGGCTGTGCAGATGCTTGGACATCGAGCGCGAGCCGCGAGGTTTGCTCAAAGCTTTTTCAACATCGCCTAGCGCTTTGCCAGGTAGAAGGTCAATTTCAATGGTCGTCGAGCCCTGCTGATTGATCGCCTCACGAATCTGCGCAGACAAGGCGTAAATCAGGCTGCCCTCCACGCCGGTTTCGGTGAGTACACATTCGCCCAATCGCAGGGGATGGCCTTGCAGGCCGATGGCGATGTTCTTCAATGGCGCGCCGGCAAACTTACTGCGCAGCAACCCGCTCCAGGACGCGACTTCGAAACCGCAATTGGCCGCCTGGAGCGGCGCGAGCGCGATGCCTTGCGCTTTAAGCAGTTCAACCCATGCGCCATCGGAACCCAGTCGTGCCCAACTGCCTCCGCCCAAGGCCAGCAAGGTGGCGTTCGGCTTTACGGCCAACTCGCCATCGAGGTTGGCAATCCTCAGGCTGCGATCTTGGTTCCAGCCCAGCCAGCGATGGCGGGTGTGGATAACTACGCCGCCTTCACGCAGACGTTTGAGCCAGGCGCGCAGCAGCGGGGCGGCCTTCATGTCGGTGGGGAAGACCCGGCCGGAGCTGCCGATGAACGTCTCGATCCCCAGTCCCTGAATCCATTCGCACAATGCGTCGGCGTCAAAGCTACGTAACAGCTGCGCAATCATCGGCGCGCGCTCGCCATAGCGCGACACGAAAGCCGGATACGCCTCGGAATGGGTGATGTTCATGCCGCCAACGCCCGCCAGCAAAAACTTGCGACCCACCGATGGCATGGCGTCGTAGATATCCACTTTGATGCCAGCTTGACTCAGCACTTCGGCGGCCATAAGGCCAGTAGGGCCGCCGCCGATAATGGCAACCGATTGAGAAGGTGAGGGGGCTTTCGTGGTCATGGCGCGCTGCGGACTGGCAAACAAGGTCGCGCATTCTACCCGACGCCCACAACAAACGAGCGACCTGTGGACAACTATTGAGCAAAAAATGTACAGCGCCCGCCAGGGCCCGCGCTAGCAGGGGGACAACGCGTTGCGCTCAGGTTATCCACAGCCCGCTCCACAGCGAATGTGGGTAAGTAACGACAATATGTTGGAGCGAGGCTTGCCTGCGAAGCTGAGGGCACGGAGGGTCAGTTGAAACCGGGGCGCTAGCTTCGCGGGCAAGCCTCGCTCCAACAAAGTTCGCGTCAGCCCACACAATCAGCAGCACCTCAGATCTAAAGTGGGGGCGGACCTGTCCGCGAATGCAGTGTTTCAGGCACTAGAGATAGGTTGGATGTCCCGGCCCCTTCGCGGACAGGTCCGCTCCCACGGGATCTGGTTCGGCTCTGGATTTGCCGAGTCCCACCATTTCGCGGGCAAGCCTCGCTCCAACAAAGTTCGCGTCAGCCCACACAATCAGCAGCACCTCAGATCTAAAGTGGGGGC
>NZ_JBSKHT010000013.1:0-69162 GCF_057128745.1 Pseudomonas rosaeacicularis | reverse complement strand
TTCGCGGGCAAGCCTCGCTCCAACAAAGTTCGCGTCAGCCCACACAATCAGCAGCACCTCAGATCTAAAGTGGGGGCGGACCTGTCCGCGAATGCAGTGTTTCAGGCACTAGAGATAGGTTGGATGTCCCGGCCCCTTCGCGGACAGGTCCGCTCCCACTGGATCTGGTTCGGCTCTGGATTTGCCGCGTCCCACCTTTTCGCGAGCAAGCCTCGCTCCAACAAAGTTCGCGTCAGCCCACACAATCAGCGGCATCTCAGATCTAAAGTGGGGGCGGACCTGTCCGCGAATGCAGTGTTTCAGGCACTAGAGATAGGTGGGATGTCCCGGCCCCTTCGCGGACAGGTCCGCTCCCACGGGATCTGGTTCGGCTCTGGATTTGCCGAGTCCCACCTTTCCTGGGTAAGCGCGCTCTTACGATGAGCGGCTTGCGACCCTACAACCCCTCTGAGACCCACACTCGCTGGGCGCTGTGGTGAAGAATCCCGTGTCGCCGCGCCAGTGCTTCCCGGTCTTTGCTGTACCCGCCGCCAATCACGCCCATCACCGGGATGTTGCGGCCTATGCAGTGGCGCAATACCGCCTCATCCCGGCGGGCGACGCCTTCGTCTGTCAGCTGCAAATAACCCAGCGCGTCATCCTTGTGGACATCGACGCCTGCGTCATACAACACCAGGTCCGGTTGATAAAACGCCAGCAAGTAATTGAGTGTGTCATCGACGACTTTCAGATAATCGTCATCGCCCATGCCCATGGGCAGCGGGATGTCCCAATCGCTTTGCGCCTTGCGCGCGGGGAAGTTTTTTTCACAGTGCAGCGACACCGTAATCGCTTCCTCGGTATCGGCCAGAATCCGCGCCGTGCCGTCGCCCTGATGCACGTCGCAGTCGAAGATCAGCACCCGGTCGACACGACCGCTCTGCAGCAGGTATTGGCTGATCACGGCGAGGTCGTTGAAAATACAGAACCCTGCGGGGTAATCGTAATGGGCGTGGTGGGTGCCGCCCGCCAGATGACAGGCCAGCCCGTGTTGCAGCGCTTTCTCGGCGGTGAGCAACGATCCGCCTACCGCCCGCACTGTTCTGCGTGCCAGATCCTCGCTCCACGGCAATCCGAGACGGCGTTGATCTTCGCGGGAAAGATCGCCCTCCATGTACCGGCGAATGTAAGAAGGATCATGTGCCAGCGCCAGAATGTCCTTCGGACAAACCTCTGGGCGAAACAATTGAGCATCCGTGGTCAACCCGCTGTCGATAAGGTGGTCGTGGAGCAAACGGAACTTGTCCATCGGGAAACGATGATCCGCCGGGAAGGCCGGGCTGTAGTCTTCGTGGTAGATGAGCGGCAGGGACATGATGTTTACGAGTGCGGATTGAAAGGCGATCTTGCCAGTATTGCCGGACGCCGCACAGCCTTTAACACCGTGGCTCGCAATGCGCTGGTGAGTCGATCACAGGCTGGGGATGGGAGATGTCGATGGAGCCGATACTTGAGCTCAACAGCGCACGCCTGTTGATGCGTCAGTGGCGAGATGATGATTTGCCGGCGTTTGCGCAGATGTGCGCGGACCCGCAGGTCATGAAGTTTTTCCCGACGGCCATGAGCCGCCTTGAAAGCGCCAAGCTCATCGGTCGTATTCGTGGGCATTTTGCCGAATATGGATTTGGGTTATGGGCCCTTGAGCGCAAGGACACGGGCGAGTTCATCGGCTTTACCGGCTTGTGCGTAGTGGGTTTCGACGCCCACTTCACGCCGGCGGTCGAAATCGGTTGGCGCCTGGCCCGGGAACATTGGGGGCTGGGTTTTGCCAGCGAAGCGGCGTGGACGGCGATGGGCTGCGGCTTTGAGCATCTGGATCTGGACGAAATCGTGTCGTTCACGGCGGTGAGCAATCAGCCGTCGCAAAAGGTCATGCAGGCCATTGGCATGCACAATAATCCGGACGACGATTTTGGTCACCCTAACCTACCGGACGACCATCCGTTAAAACCCCACGTGTTGTACCGGATCAATCGTCAGCAATGGCTTGCCACGCTGTAGCCAAGATCAACGCCCGCCACGCCGCGCGGGAATCGGACTACAAACCCCTGTATCATTTCGCCCAATCCGTCCTGCGAACGACGCGGATCGCCGCCACTTGATGCGCGCGGCGCTGTTTTTTATGCGGGATATTTTCATGTGTGAGGAACCCCCAATGAGCCAAGTGCTGGATGATCTGGTGTCGCTGCTGAGCCTGGAACCGATTGAAGAAAACCTCTTCCGCGGGCGTAGCCAGGACCTTGGTTTTCGCCAGCTGTTCGGCGGTCAGGTGTTGGGTCAGTCATTGTCGGCGGCCAGTCAAACGGTCGAAGAAGCGCGGCACGTTCACTCCTTGCACGGCTACTTTCTACGCCCGGGCGATGCGCTGTTGCCGGTGGTGTACCAAGTGGATCGTGTGCGTGACGGTGGCAGCTTCAGCACCCGGCGCGTGACGGCGATTCAGAAGGGGCATCCGATTTTCACTTGCAGCGCGTCGTTTCAATACGACGAAGCGGGGTTTGAGCACCAAAGCCAGATGCCTGACGTGGTGGGGCCGGAAAATCTACCTTCCGAACTTGAGCTGATGCGCCAGCGCGAGCACCTGATCCCCGAGCATATGAAGGACAAGTTGCTCTGCCCCAAGCCCATCGAATTTCGGCCGGTGACCAAAAAAGACCCCTACAACCCGGTGCCTGGCGATCCGGTGCAGTACATCTGGTTTCGCGCCGATGGCTCGCTGCCGGACATTCCGGCCCTGCACAAATATCTCCTGGCCTACGCCTCCGACTTCAACCTGCTGACGACCTCTCTTGGGCCCCACGGCAAAACGGTTTGGCAGAAAGACATGCAGATCGCCAGTCTCGATCACTCCCTGTGGTTCCACGGCGACCTGCGCGCGGACGAGTGGCTGCTTTACGCGATGGACAGCCCGTGGGCTGGCAATTCCCGTGGCTTCTCCCGTGGCAGCGTGTACAACCGAGCCGGACAATTGGTGGCCTCGGTCAGCCAGGAAGGCTTGATCCGTCATCGCAAGGATTGGGCATGAGCCTCGGCCAGCTGCGCCATTGGGTGTTCGACATGGATGGCACGCTGACCATCGCCGTGCATGATTTTCCGGCGATCAAGCGCGAGCTGGACATTCCCCTCGAGGACGACATCCTGACCCATCTTGCCGCATTGCCCGCCGACATTGGCGCCGCCAAACATGCGTGGTTGCTCGAGCATGAACGTGAGTTGGCGCTGGGCTCCAAGCCTGCCGTCGGCGCAGTGGAGTTGGTGCGTGAACTGTCGGCGCGTGGCATTCGGCTGGGCATCCTGACCCGCAACGCGCGCGAGCTTGCGCATGTGACGCTTGAGGCGATCGGTTTGGCTGATTGCTTTGCGGTCGACGATGTTCTAGGCCGTGACGAAGCGCCCCCCAAGCCCAATCCTGGCGGTTTGTTGAAATTGGCGAACGCCTGGAAGGTCGAGCCGTCGCAGATGGTGATGGTCGGGGATTACCAATTCGACCTGGCTTGCGGAAGGGCGGCGGGCACGCAGACAGTGCTGGTCAACATGCCGAACAATCCCTGGCCGGAGCTGACCGATTGGCATGCTCAGGATTGTCTGGCGCTCAGATCATTGATCAACGCATGACCTCTGGCGCTCCGATCTTTGATTCGCGCATCACCTGTAGGAGCTGCCGAGCAACGCGAGGCTGCGATCGCGGAGTGTCAGACAGATTGAATCGCAGCCGTCGGCAGCTCCTACACATGTTCAACGTCTTGCATTAAAACGGTTTGAACAACGCCGCCTGCCCCTCAGGCGAGGTAAAAATCTCGTTGCCGTTATGCCCCACGTTCGGCACTTCGACCAAACGCTGATTAAGCCCCTCGGGATGGCGCTTGGTCAGGTACTCAAAGTAATTCTTGCCCCGCGCCAGACGGAACGGCCCTTGAGCCTCAGCGCCGCAATCCTTGTCCAGCGCAGGATGATTGGGGTCGATGTCCTTTTCGCCGAGCAGGTACGTGATGTCGCGCTTCACGTACGCCGCTTCGATTTCAGCCGGCGTGTCGTTCTGCGCGTAAGCCGGCAATTTGTTCAGGCCGTACTTCCAGGTGTCGAACGTCGGGCAACTGGCTGCGTCTACAGGGCGTGGGCGTTGCGCGTCGAAGTAGGCGTAGGACGACGGGTTGGAGATCACGTAACGCAGCTTGATGCCTTCTTTCTTGAGCAGCGCGTCTTCCTTGCCGCCAATCATCGCGTAGCGCTGAACCACCTGCGCCCCACCGGAATGGCCGGCGATCACGATCTCTTTCAGGTTCGGGAACAGCTTGCTGTCGCTCAAGCGCCGGAGGATGTGGTCGATGACCACGAACGAACTGACGGGCTTGGCCCCTTCGGATTTATCCCCCGCCATCCAGTCGTTGGCGTGCCAGCGCAGGACGGTTTCCGGCAAATGGTGGGCGGTGATGTCTTTTTCATCGAGAAATTGCGGCGCGATCAGCAGCGTTTTCGAGCGCTGCCGCGACTGGTTCGCGGCGCGCTCGACACTGCGCAGATACGTTTGGGCATTGCGCAACCGCCCGTGAAACACAATGACCACTCGCTGAATCTGCGGGCTGGGCCGGGTCCAGCTCTGACTCAAGCCCAGCGTCGCCTGACTGCTGCCATTGATTAACAGCCGGTCGGGGCTGATGGATTTGACCGCCTGATCCGCAGCCTGAGCCGTCATGCTCAGCAGGGTGCCCAACAACAGGATCGAAAGCGGTTTCATCATGTGATCAGAGGCTCTTGGCGGCGAATGTATCGCATTGGTTTATTTGGCCCTGCGCGAAGCCGGTCTTGAACCAGCGAACGCGTTGGGCGGACGACCCGTGAGTAAATGAGTCCGGCACGACACGGCCTTGGCTTTGTTGCTGCAAGCGGTCGTCGCCAATGGCGTTGGCCGCATTCAGCGCCTCTTCAATATCGCCGGGTTCAAGCCAGTTCAAACGCTTTTGCGCATTGAAAGCCCAGACGCCGGCGAGGCAGTCAGCCTGCAACTCCTGACGCACCAGCAAGCCGTTGTCGCCTTCCATGCGTTGGCCACGCTGACGCGCTGCCTGCACTTTATCCGAAACACCCAGTAACGTCTGTACATGGTGGCCGACTTCATGCGCGATCACGTAAGCCTGCGCGAAATCCCCGGCGGCTTTAAAGCGTTGCGACATTTCGCGGAAGAAATCCATGTCCAGATACACACGTTGATCGGCCGGGCAGTAAAACGGCCCGCTGGCGGACGACGCGAAGCCACAGGCCGATTGCACTTGGCCACGGAACAGAATCAGTGTCGGGTTTTTATACTGGCGTCCGGCTTGCTGGAAGACTTGACCCCACGTGTCTTCGGTATCGCCGAGGATGGCACGCACGAAGTCCGCTTGTTCATCGTTGGCGGGCGGCGCTTGCCGCGTTTGCGGGCTGACGGCGGTCGTCTGCCCGGATTGTCCGGTGATCTCACTGAGAATCTGCATCGGGTCCTGGCCCGTCAACAAGCCGAACGCCACGATGATCACAATCCCGCCGATGCCCAGCCCCTTGCCACCAATACGCATCCCACCGCCGCCACCGCCTGAGTCATCGCGAGCATCGACGACGTTGTCACTGCGACGTCCTTTTTTCCATAGCATGTGGGAATCCTCTTCTTCTGATGTAAGGAGTGTCGCTGTAGTCAGCGGACGCTGCCAGACCGATCGTCCGGCTGAACGGTGGGTAAGGCACTGGGACGTAAGAGGAGGGCGGGGCGGGATGGTTCGTTTTTTCTTGGGGTCGATAGCCAGGCGCAGTTGCCTGGAATCGATGATTTCTCGGTGCCGGTGGGACGCCCGTGGGAGCGGACCTGTCCGCGAAGACGTCATTTCAGACACAGAAGATGTGCTGAATGTACTGCCCCTTTCGCGGACAGGTCCGCTCCCACGGGTTTTGTGTTTGCCCGCAATTCGCGGTGCAAACGCACTCATGCATGAACCGCGATGGATCACAATTTGGTGGCTGCCTCAGATCCTGTTGGAGCGAGGCTTGTCCGCGAAGGATTCATCAGGCGCAACCGATGTGTCAGCAAGGGTGTTTTTAGCCCAACCAAAAGCCCGCCGTAGCGGGCTTTTGGAGAATCAGCCAGATACTTACTGACTCATGGCGCCTTTCTTCATCGCATCTTTGGACATGGCGTCGTGCTTGGTGCCGTCTTTGCTCATCGAATCCTGGGACATGCCGTCCTTCTTCATCGTGTCTTTTTTCATGCTGTCCTTGCTCATGGCATCTTTGGACATGGTGTCTTTTTTCATTGTGTCCTTGGACATTGCATCCTTGGACATCGAGTCTTTACTCATGCCGTCGTTGCTCATGGTATCAGCGGCAAACACGCTGGCGGCGCCGAACGCCATGCACAGGGACAGAGCTGCGGTGGCTAACGTTTTCATGGTGAATCTCCTTGAAGCTCGGATTACTGAGGGGGGGGCAGCGTGCGCTGCGATCGGGCATGTCTGGATTATCCCGACCTGCAGGTCCCCAAATCCTCACGGAGAGTTAAAAGAATTGTGATAACCACGACACGCAGCGCGCTGAGCAGATGCGAGATGACATGTTCGAAGCGCATCGAGCACAAACTCAGCCTGGCTGCTGCGCTTTCACCGAGTTCATAAACGCCTGCATCGCCGAGGACTGTATACGGTGGCGACGGGTGATCAGGCCGTAAGGCGGCAGACGGGCTTCGAACTTGATCGGGAGCACCGTCAGCAAATCTCGGCCCGGATAGTCTTCGACCACCGAAACCGGCGTGACACCGAGCATGTCGGTCTGCTGCACCAAAGACAGCAAGGTCATGATCGAGGTGGTTTCGACGATGCTGTTAGGGATGTCGACGCGAGCGTTATGGAACACCTGATTGATGATCGCGCGCATAGGGCTTGGGTGTTGCTGTAAAACCCAGGTCTCGTTTTGCAGCGTGGCCCAGCTCAGATCGGACGCCTTGGCCAGCGGATTTTGTGCGCCGGCAATCACGCACAATGCCTCTTCACCCAGGCTGTCGAACAACAACTCTTCGGCTCTCGCGCCCGCGGGAATCCGCCCCAGTACCACGTCCAGTTGGTCCTGCAGCAAGGCTTGCACCAGCACGTCGCTGGTGTCGACCTGAATGCTCATCGACAGGCGCGGATGGCTCTTTTTCAGCGTGGCGATGGTGCGCGTCAAAAGCCCCGAGGCCAACGCAGGAATGGCGCCGACGGCCACACGTCCAAGATTGCCGGACTCCAGCGCCACCAGTTCTTCGCGCATGCCGCTCAGTTCAGCGAAGACCATGCGCGCGTAATAAATGACGGTTTCTCCGAAGGGCGTAGCGCGCATGCCCCGCGGCAGACGCTCGAACAACTCGACGCCGAGCAGATCCTCGGCTTCGTGCAGCATTTTGGTGGCGGCGGGTTGAGTCATGCCGATGTTGTCGGCGGCGCGGCGCAACGAACCAAACTCCTGCAGCGCCAGCATCAGGCGCAGTTGGCGCAGACGCAGGCGGCTGTGAATCACGTTGGCGGCAGGGATTCGGGTCATGGGGCTCGCTCGCAGTAAAGTCTGCGGCGAGCCTGACAAGAAATCCCGGACGTTGCCAGCGCTGCGTGTGATCACAGCGTTTTAGGCTTGGAGGCGTGACGACTGCGCCAGCCGAAGACCGCACTGATGCCTGCCGAAATCAGCGGCCAGAACAGCATCAACAGCGCAGCCGTGGTCAGGCTGCCCACCAGCGGATTGGACCAGAAGATGCCCAATTGCCCGTCGGAAAACAGCATCGACTGGCGAAACGCGTCTTCGGCCTTGTCGCCCAATACCGCCGCCAGCACCAGTGGCGCAATCGGGTAACCGAGCTTCTTGAACAGATAACCCAGGGCGCCGAAGCCGAGCATCAACATGACATCGAACATCGAGTTGTGCACCGAGTACGCCCCGATGGCGCAGACCATGATGATGATCGGCGCGATGATCGAGAACGGAATGCGCAGGATCGAGGCAAACAGCGGCACCGTCGCCAGCCCCACGATCAGGCTGACGACGTTGCCCAGATACATGCTGGCGATCAGGCCCCAGACGAAATCGTGCTGTTCGACAAATAGCGTCGGGCCGGGGTGTAAGCCCCAAATCATCAGGCCGCCCAGCATTACCGCTGCGGTAGCAGAACCAGGAATTCCCAGGGTCAGCATCGGCAGCAAAGCGCTGGTGCCTGCGGCGTGGTCGGCGGTTTCCGGAGCGATCACGCCTTCGAGTTCGCCTTTGCCAAAGTTGTCGCGGTTCTTCGAGAAACGGCGCGCGATGCTGTAGCTCATGAACGATGCCGCTGTAGGACCGCCCGGTGTGACGCCCATCCAGCAACCCACAATCGTGCTGCGCAAGATGGTGAACCAGTAACGCGGCAGTTTTGCCCAAGTGCGCAGGATGACCATCGGCGTGATGCGCGCGTGTTCGCCGCGAAACACCAGGCCTTCTTCGACAGTGCAAAGAATTTCGCCGATGCCGAACAGGCCGATCACCGCCACTTCGAAACTAATGCCGGTCATCAACACCGGTTGGTCGAACGTCAGTCGCAGGTTGCCGGACACCGTGTCCATGCCAACGGCGGCCATGGCGAAGCCGATCATCATCGCGACGACGGTTTTGAGCGGCGGGTTTTTGCTCATGCCGATGAAGGTGCAGAACGCCAGCAGGTACACCGCGAAAAACTCCGGTGAGCTGAAGGTCATGGCGAAGGCGGCGATGCGCGTGGATAGGAACGTCAGCAGCAACACGCCGGCCAGTGCGCCGATCAATGCCGAACTGAACGCGGCGGTCAGGGCTTCGGCGGCGCGACCTTCGCGGGCCATGGGGTAGCCGTCGAATGTCGTCGCCACCGATGACGGCTCGCCGGGGATGTTGAACAGAATCGAGGTGATCGACCCGCCAAACAGCGCGCCCCAGTACATGCATGACAGCAGAATGATCGCCGACACCGGCGACATGGTGAACGTCAGTGGCAACAGCAGTGCCACGCCGTTTGGCGCACCGAGGCCGGGCAGCACACCCACCAGAATGCCCAGCAGCACGCCGATTACCATCAAGCCGATGTGACCGGGCGTGAGGATCAGGTTCATGCCTTGCAGCAGGGAGTCGAACTCGCTCATCGCATCGATCTCCCGGCCATCGCGATTAGGTCGCCCATGGGACCTGCGTCCAGCGGCACCTTGAACCACAGGGCAAAAATCAGGTAGCTGGCGAGCACGGCGCCGCCAGAAACGCTGCCAATCATCCATTTGCCGTAGGGCTTGGCGCGTACTTTGTCACGCCACATGAACCACGCGATGAACACCGCCGAGGCGATGTAAATGCCAGTGAACGGCATGGCGCAGACGAAAAGCGCAATCGGGATGAACACCGACAGCACCTGTTTGAACTGATCGCGGCTGACGAAACTGATGCTCAGGGGTTTCCAGCGCACCAGGGTCAACACGCCGTTGGCAATGCTTGCCAGGCTCAGCAAAAGCCCGATGTAAAAGGGGAAATAGCCAGGCTCCGGGCCGGAGTCACCCCAGCCGATGCCTTGTTCGAGACTGCCGAACATCACCACGGCGCCAATGGCGAGGGTAAACACTGACAGGCCAAGCTCTATGCAGCGCGTGCTGACCAGCGATGTCGATTGAGAAGATTGAGACATGATTCACCTCCGAAGATGGCGGCCGCCGCCCTGTGTCGCAGGCGGGCGGCGGCAAGGTCGATCAGTTGCGCAGCCAGCCGGCTTCTTTGAACACCGGAGTGACGCGGGCGGTGTCCTGCTCGATGTAGGCTGTCAGCTGATCACCTTCGAGGAAAGTCGGCACCAGTGCGTTCTGCGTGACGTACGCCTTGAACTCCGGTGTCTGACTGACCTTGCGCATCAAGTCGGTGTAGAACGCGCGCTGTTCGGCGCTGACATCACCCGGCATGAACACGGTGCGTGGGAAACGGTACTGATCGACGCCCAATCCTTCTTCCTTGCATGTCGGAACATCACCCCAGGATTTGTCGCCTGCGACTTTGTCCGTGTAGCCCATGCGTTCTTTGCTGAATACGCAAAGCGGCTGCACCTGATCGCCGCGCCATTGGCTGATGCTTTCGCTGGGATTGTTGACGTTGGCGGCGATATGTTTGCCGGCCAATTGGGTCGCCGCTTCGCTGCCGCTCTTGAAGGGGATGTAGACGAGTTTGCTGCCGGTGGTCTGGTTCAGCAGCAGGGTGAGCGTCTGGTCAACGTCCTTGGACTGGCTGCCGCCCATGCGCAGTTTCGAGGGGTCGGTTTTGACGGCATCGTAAAAGCCCTTGGCGTCTTTCCACGGCGCGTCTTTGTAGGTCCAGAGGATGAAGTCATCTTCGGCGACGGCGGCGACCGGCGTCAGTTCTTTCCACTCGTAGCCGAGCTTCGACACCAGCGGTAGCAGGTAAATGTTGTTGGTCCCGATCACCAGTTTGTCGGCATCGCCCTTGGACATTTTCAGGTCGAGGAAGGCTTCGGCGCCATTGCCGCCGCCCTTGTTGAGGACGATGGTGTTTACGTCGAGGAATTTGTGGGTGCTGATGATCGACTGAATCAAGCGGCCCAATTGGTCAGTGCCGCCACCGGGCCCGCCTGCAACGATGATTTCAACATTTTTGTCAGGTGCCCAGGCGAGGGCGAAAGTGGGAAGGGCGCTGGCGCATAGGAGGGTGCAACCGAGCAGCAAACGGGACGCGCGTCGTAAGGATGCGATGGGCATGGTGATCCTCTTTCTTGTATTTGTTATGAGTGATTCGTCCGCAATCGGTGGCGGCAAACCTTGCGCTGAGTGTGTGAAAGAGCGACCCCGGCGTCTAGTCAAAACATCACATACACCGATAGCCAGGGGTTATAGCAAACCGTCCGGTTTTCTCTAATGGCCCTTGATGCCGGCCGCAAGCTTCTGGGATCGGTCTTTGAGAAACGGGCCATCGGGTTGCTCCTGCTTTTGATTCTGGCCGAAGGCCGTAGGAGTCCGGCTTGCCGACGATGGGCTGCGCAGCAGTCCTGACCTCAGGCGCCGAAGTGATTGTAGGTAAACCGCAAAAGCGTGACGCGCGATCACCCATTCGGCCCTTAGGTATATCCTCCAGCTATCGCCCTATTTCCAGTTTTGATTAGACGGTTATCGGTAACGCTTCGATAGTGAGTTCACCGCGTAGCCAGGTTGTTGCGCACAAACGCCGATCCCCCGATGATCGTCGACCAATAAAAACAAGAAATTCGAGGTACGCACCATGGCTCGCAGCAGCGCCGACGTGCACCTGTCCGCAACAGGTGAGACCTTCGCTAAATCCCCCGCCAATGTCGCCGTGGCCAAGGCCAGTACGGTTCGCTGGCGCATCTTCGCAATCATCTTTGTCCTGACCATGGTTAACCTGATCGACCGCGTATCGCTGTCCATCGCCATGCCGACCATCGCCAAGGAATTCTCCCTCACGCCGGCCATGCAGGGTTTGATCCTCAGCAGCTTCTTCTGGGCTTACGCGCTGTTGCAGATCCCCGGCGGCTGGATGATCGACCGCTTCGGCCCGCGCCGCGTGATCACCTGGTCCACTGGCCTGTGGGGCACCTTTCAAGTGCTGGCCGGTTTTGCTACCGGTGGTGCGTCATTATTGTTCGCGCGAATGTTTCTTGGTGCCGCCGAAGCGCCGTTGTTCCCCTCGGGCGGAAAGCTGATTTCCCTGTGGCTGGCGCCGAGCGAACGAAGCCGAGGCGCGGTGATGATGGACAGCGGCAGCCCGCTCGGCGTGGCCTTGGGCGGTTTGATCATCGCCTACCTGATCGTCTCGCTGGACTCTTGGCGCATGGCCTTTGTCATCGCCGGCATCGCCACCCTCGCGCTGGGTCTGGTGTCGTGGCGCTACCTGCGGGATGACCCTTCTGTTCATCCCCAAGTAAACGCCGCAGAACTGGAGAAAATCAACGCCGGCCGCGAAACCCCTGCTGCTGAAGCCGCACGGGCCAAGGTCAAAGGGTTGGGCATCGCTGCCCGCTCGCTGACCGGCTTGCTCGTGGGGCGCTCCAGCTGGGCGATGGTGTATTTCGGTCTCCTGACTTGGGGTCCAAGCTACCTGGCGCAGGCCCGGGGCTTCGATATCAAAGGCATCGGTTTTGCCACGTTCGTGATTTTCATCTGCGGCTCACTGGGTTCGTTGACCGGCGGTTTCCTGTGTGACGGCCTGATCCGCAAGGGCGTGCGCCGAGGCTTGGCCGTTAAAGGGTTGCTGACCTTCTCCGGCGTGATCGCACTGGGCGCACTGCTGCTCTTGCCGCGTTTAACCGACCCTTTCGCCGCCGTGGCGGTGTTGGCGATGACGGCGTTTTTCCTGATGTGGGGCAGCTTGTACTGGAGCTTCCCGGCCTTGTTGGCAGCGCCAGCACGGGTCGGTTTGATCGGCGGTGTGATGAACCTGGCGGGCAGTATCGGCGGCATCTTCGTACCGATTCTAGTGGGCGTGATTTTGCAGTTCTTCGGCGGTTTCGGTGCTGTGCTGGCGTTCTTCGCGATCTGCGCGGCGCTGTTCGTACTGGCCACGTTGTTGATCAGCCTCGATGGCCCGCAGGAGTCTGGCAATGTCTGAGTCGAGCATCTGGAACGGCCCGATTGTCGACGCCCATCATCATTTCTGGGACCCGCAGGTGAACCATCACCCGTGGCTCTCACAGGGCACGAACATCCCGTTCCGCTACGGCGATTATTCAGCGATCAAGCGCCGCTACCTGCCACCGGAATACTTTCAGGACGCTGGCGAGCATCAAGTGGTGGAGACCGTCTACGTCGAAACCGAATGGGACCCGACCGATCCGATTGGCGAAACCCGCTTCATCGAGACCATCGCCGCCCGATACGGCGTGCCCAACGCCGTGGTGGCCCAGGCCTGGCTCGATCACCCGGACGCCGTTGCGCTGTTGACCGAACAAGCTGCATTCAAAAGCGTGCGCAGCGTTCGGCACAAGCCGGGCGGACCCACTTCGCCTGAGCAAGTGGGCCAACAACGCACTTTGATGAGCGATGAATATTGGCTAAGAAGCTATGCCGCGCTGCACAACCTCGGCTTGCATTTCGATCTGCAAACGCCGTGGTGGAATCTGCCTGAAGCCGAGCGGCTGGCCCAGGACTTTCCTGCGACGACGCTGATTCTGAACCACGCCGGTTTGCCGTCCGATCGCAGCGAAAAAGGCCTCGCCGGGTGGCACGCAGCGATGTCACTACTGGCCGAACAGCCCAACGTGGTGGTGAAAATTTCCGGACTGGGGCAGGGCGGCAAACCGTGGCGCGCCGAGGACAACGCCTGGATCGTGCGGGAAATCATCGCCATGTTCGGCGCCGGCCGAGCGATGTTCGCCAGCAACTTTCCAGTGGACAGCCTGTGCGGCTCGTTCGACGACATTTATAGCGGTTTCAAACACATCGTTCGTGATCTGCCGCGTGCCGATCAGGAGCGTCTTTTCTACAGCAACGCGCGACGTATTTACCGTTGTGAGCCAAGCGCCAGCGCGCAGCCGCGACCTGAACAGGTGAGGAGTGAAGCATGAGCAAGACACGTATTGCGATGGTATTGGGTGATCCCGCGGGCATTGGTCCTGAGTTGATCGCACGTCTGCTGTCCAGCGCCGAAGTGCGCAGCCAGGCCGAGGTAATTCTCATCGCCGATGAAGCCGAGATGCGAAGGGGCATGGACATCGCCGGTCTGGAGTTTCCGTATCGGCCAATCGATTCGCTGGACAATCTTGAGTTCAGCGATGACACGCCGTTGTTCTATAACTTCCGGGGCGATGCTGTCGGCGAGTTTCCCCGCAGCCAGGCCAGCGCCATCGGCGGCCGCTATTGCCTGGATACGTTGAAAATCGCCGTGGAACTGACCGCCGCCAAAACCACCAATGCTGTGTTGTTTGGGCCGTTGAACAAGACCTCGCTGCACATGGCCGGTATGGCGCACAACGATGAGTTGCACTGGTTCGCTGAGCTGCTGGGTTTCAACGGGCCGTTCTGTGAATTCAACGTGCTGGACAATCTCTGGACCTCACGCGTGACTTCTCATGTCGCGCTGTCGGCGGTGCCGGGCATGCTCAGTCAGCAGCGGGTGATCGAAGCCATTCGCCTGATCGACGATGCGCTCAAGCGCAATGGTCTCAAGGCTCCGCGCATCGGTGTCTGCGGTCTGAACCCGCACAACGGCGATAACGGCTCGTTCGGGCGCGAGGAAATCGACATCATCGGCCCGGCCGTGAAGACCGCGCAGAGTTTGGGCATCAACGCTGATGGCCCTTATCCGGGAGACACGATTTTCCTGAAAGTGCAGGGCGATGCCAAAGCCTTCGACGCCGTGGTGACGATGTACCACGACCAGGGCCAGATCGCGATCAAACTGATGGGCTTCTCACGAGGCGTAACGGTACAGGGCGGGTTGCCAATCCCGATCACCACGCCGGCACACGGCACGGCGTTCGACATTGCCGGCAAGGGCAGCGCGAACGTGGGCGCAATTGCTCAGGCGTTCCAGATCGCCTGCCGGATGGGGCAGAGTAACGTCTGATTCCGCACGTTCCAAATCAACCACGTTTTTGCCGCAGAACGCTTATGCAGTGCGTTCTGCGGTTTTTTTTGCGTTCGATTTGCTGTGCTCCGGATGGCGCCGAATCTGTAGGAGCGAACTTGTTCGCGAGGCATTTGATCTGGTTTTGATTCGAAATCTTTCGCCAACAAGTTGGCTCCTACAGAAAATCCCGTACCTATAACTCCGGGCTCGATTAACCCTTCCAGCCGATCACCTGTAGCTATCACTGGATACGCATAAGTGATTAGCCGCGCGTCCATCAGCGCTGGCAAAGTCGTTCCATCGATTCGCGCAGCACGGCTCTACGTCGGACACGCGAGGCGAATAAACAACTACAAAAAGCCAGTCCCGCACCGCGCAGGATTCACTGGCAATCAAGGAACCCGTCTTCATGAAAATCAAAGCAATCCGTACCCGAGTTTTTGAGTGGAAAGGCAAAGTCGTTCCACCTCAGTCGCACTTTTGCACCAACGCCAGCGACATCCTGTTCGAGCGCGGCGACGCCATGGGCTCGTTTCGCTTTCACGGCTGGCTGGTGGTTGAAATCGAGACTGACAACGGCATCGTCGGCATCGGTAACTGCGCGCTGGCGCCACGGGTCGCCAAGGAAATCATCGACACCTACCTCGCTCCGATTGCCATCGGCGAAGACCCGTTCGACAACGAATACATCTGGCAGAAAATGTATCGCCAGAGCCACGCCTGGGGTCGCAAAGGCATTGGCATGGCGGCCATTTCGGCGATCGACATCGCCATCTGGGACATCATGGGCAAGGCCGTGAACAAGCCGGTTTTCAAACTGCTCGGTGGGCGCACCAAGGAAAAGATCTGGACCTACGCCTCCAAACTTTACGCCAACGACAATCTGGATCTGTTCCTTGAAGAAGCTCAGGGCTATCTCAGCCAAGGCTTCACTGCGATGAAAATGCGCTTCGGCTACGGCCCGAAAGACGGCCCGGCGGGCATGCGCAAAAACATCGAGCAGGTCCGTGCGCTGCGTGATCTGGCGGGTCCCGATATCGACATCATGCTCGAGTGCTACATGGGCTGGACCCTGGAATACGCGCGCCGCATGCTGCCCAAACTGGCCGAATTCGAACCGCGCTGGCTGGAAGAACCAGTGATCGCCGATGACCTGGAAGGCTACGTTGAGCTGAAGAAGATGGGCATCATGCCGATCTCCGGCGGCGAGCACGAATTCACCTCGTACGGTTTCAAAGACATGCTCGAACGCCGCGCGGTCGATGTGATTCAGTACGACACCAACCGTGTGGGCGGCATCACTGCCGCGCGCAAAATTAACGCCATGGCCGAAGCCTGGTCGGTGCCGGTGATCCCTCACGCCGGGCAGATGCACAACTACCACCTGACCATGTCCACCACCGCCTCGCCGATGGCCGAGTTCTTCCCGGTGTTCGACGTCGAAGTCGGCAACGAACTGTTCTACTACGTGTTCAAGGGCGAGCCACAGCCGGTCAACGGCTACATCCAGCTGGACGACAACCTGCCGGGCCTGGGCCTGGAAATCTCGGATGAGTACTTGAGCGAATTCAACATCATCGAGTAACCGAGATGTTGATTCTGCCCGGAGGGCGTAGGAGCGTAGATTGCTCGCGATCGGCTGCGGAGCAGTCGTAAAACCTGCAATTGAGTTCCTCCTGATGCAACCCAATCGCAGGTTTTGCTGCCGCTTCGCGCCAGATCGCGAGCAAGCTGCGCTCCTACGCCCTCCGGGCAGAAGCTAGATCGCATTCCCCCTTTCTGGAGATCCGGCCCATGCGCCTGATTCAATTTGAAAACACCCACGGACAGCGCCAGGTTGGCGTTGTCGATGGCTCGCAGGTTCAAATCGTTCGCGAAACCGCGAGCACCCGCGAACTCGCACTGTCTGCCATCCGCGCGCAACACAGCCTGCAGCAAGAAGTCGCCCAACGCGGCACTGACTCCGGTCCTGACTATGCGGCCCTGCTCAAAAGCGGACACATTCTGCCGCCCCTGGACCACGAAGACCCAGCCCATTGCCTGATCAGCGGCACCGGCCTTACTCACCTCGGCAGCGCCGCCGCCCGGGACAAAATGCATCAGCACGACGGCGAAGTCGAAGCCGGCATGACCGACACCATGAAGATTTTCAAATGGGGCATCGACGGCGGTAAACCTGCTTCGGGCCAGGTTGGTGCGCAGCCGGAGTGGTTCTACAAAGGCGACGGCGGCATCGTTGTGCGTCCGGGCGGCGACTTTCCGGTGCCCGCCTTCGCCGAAGACGCGGGTGAAGAGCCTGAGCTGACCGGGCTCTACGTAATCGGCGACGACGGTCTGCCGTATCGCCTGGGCTACGCGCTGGGCAACGAGTTTTCCGACCATGTGATGGAGCGCCGCAATTACCTGTACCTGGCGCATTCAAAGCTGCGTTACTGCGCCTACGGTCCCGAATTGCGCGTGGGTGAACTGCCGCGTCATTTGGCGGGCATGAGCCGCATCAAGCGCAACGGCGAGGTGATCTGGGAGAAGGAGTTCCTGAGCGGCGAAGACAACATGTGCCACAGCCTGGCCAACCTTGAATTTCATCACTTCAAATATGCGCAGTTCTTGCGGCCTGGCGATGTTCACATTCACTACTTCGGCACGGCCACTTTGTCGTTTGCCGATGGCGTGAAAACCCAGCCGGGCGATCAGTTTCAGATCAGTCTGGATGAGTTCGGTGCACCGCTTGAGAACGGAATCGGAGAGGGAGTGCCTGCACTGGGGATCGGGCAGATCAAAGCGCTGTGATTGTTGGAGCGAGGCTTGCCCGCGAAGCTAACGACACAGGTCGCCTGGCACTCCGCCCCGTAATCTTGCCCTCGTTCTGAGTGGCTGCGCTCTACATTTTCGCGAGCAAGCTCCCTCCCACAGGATGGGTATGATTCCCGTGGGAGGGAGCTTGCTCGCGATGTGCTTGTCAGCAGCTAAACCCGCGCCGTCTGCTTTTCGGTCACATCCGTGGGCGACGCATCGGCGAAGTGATTGACCTGCCGAAGCGCTTTGAACCCGACCATCCACGCACCTACCACGCTCAACGTACACACCCCACCAATGATCGCTGCCGGCACCGCGCCCCACAGCGCGGCGCTGCTGCCGGCGCGGAATTCGCCCAGCTCATTGGATGAGCCAATGAACAGCATATTCACCGCATTGACCCGCCCGCGCATGTTGTCGGGGGTGGAGAACTGCACCAGCGTCGAGCGAATATAGACGCTGACCATGTCGGCCGCGCCCGCAATCATCAGCGCCAGTAACGACAGCCAGAACAGCGTCGACAGCGCGAACACCAGGTTCGCGACACCAAATATCGCCACCGCGATGAACATCGTCATCCCGACATTGCGATCCAGTGGCCGCATGCTCAGATAAAGACCGGTACTGACCTCGCCCAGACTCATGGCGCTGCGCAACGCGCCCAAACCTTGGGGCCCAAGATGCAGCACTTCATGGGCGTAGACCGGCAACAAAGCCACCACGCCGCCGAGCAATACGGCGAACAGATCCAGCGAAATGGTGCCGAGAATGATCGGGCGCGAGCGAATGAAGAGGATGCCAGCAGTGAAGCGCTTCCAGGCCGTGGACTCCAGAGCCACCTTCTTCTCGGCGAAAATGACCGGCACGCGGGTCAGCAAAAATGCGCCGCTGACAAAGCTCGCCATGCACACGCTATACGTCAGGCCGCCACCGCCCAGCGCATAAAGACCACCGCCCACCAAAGGTCCGGCGATGGTAGCGATGCGCATGATCATGCTGTTGGTCGCAATCGCCGAGGCCAGTTGTTCACGGGGGACCACTTGCGGCAACAGGCTTTGCAGCGCAGGACCGGTGAACGCCCGCGCGCAACCGAACACGGCCAATGTGGCGTAGATCAGGCGGGTGTCGTGGTGTTCAGTGATGGAAAACAGCATCAGCCCCAGGCTGCAACAGCCTTGCACCAACCAGCTACAGGTCAGGATCAATTTGCGATCGTAACGGTCGATCAAATCCCCGGCGGGCATCAGCAACAGCAGCATGGGGATGAATTGCGCCAGCCCTACGTACGCCAGGGACATCGGGTCGCGGGTCATGTCGTAAACCTGCCAGGCGACCACCACGGCTTGAATCTGCATGGCGAAAACGGCGGCGAGGCGAGCACTCAGGAATGCCAGAAAACCTGGCTGACGCAGCGCACTGCCCGTCGAGGGCTTGGCACTGGAGGGGGAAGATTCGGAACTCAAGACAAGACATCCATCGGGGCGAAAGACGGCCGAAGGTTATACCGCAACCTGCGCCCAAATGCCGCAGCTGTCAGAAATTTCATGATGGGTGGTGGGAATTATGTGTATTGCGCAAACTTTTGATGAAGAAATCCAACGTGGGAGCGGACCTGTCCGCGAAGACTGTGTATCAGGCGCTAGAGATTCGCCGGATGTAAGGTCCTCTTCGCGGACAGGTCCGCTCCCACGGGATATGCGTTCGATTAGAGGGAAGTGCTGGCGTCAGCGGCGAACCAACAAAACCCCCGACTCCATATGATGCGTATACGGAAACTGATCAAACAACGCGCAACGCGCGACCCGGTGAGTGTCATGAAGCTGGGCGATGTTGGCCGCCAGGGTTTCCGGGTTGCAGGAGATATAAAGGATGCGCTCGAAACGCCGGGTCAGCTCGCACGTATCCGGGTCCATCCCCGCGCGGGGCGGGTCGACGAACACGCTGCCGAAGTCGTAGCTCTTCAGATCCACGCCCGCCAGACGCCGGAATGGGCGCACGTCATTCAGTGCTTCGGTCAGCTCTTCTGCCGACAACCGCACCAACGACACGTTATCCACCGCGTTATCGGCCAAGTTGCTCAGCGCTGCGTTCACCGACGTCTTGCTGATCTCGGTCGCCAGTACTTTGCGCACCCGTGTCGCCAGCGGCAGGGTGAAGTTGCCGTTGCCGCAATACAGCTCCAGCAAATCGTCTTCGCGCTCGCCCAACGCCTCGTACGCCCAGCTCAGCATCTTCTGGTTCACGCTGCCATTGGGCTGAGTGAACGCACCTTCCGGCTGGCGATAGCTGAAAGTCCGTCCCGCCACATCCAGTTGTTCAGTCACGTAATCGCGTCCGATCACCAGACGCTGGCCTTTGGAGCGGCCGATCACGCTGACTTTCAAGTCTGCCGCCAACTGTTCAGCCTCAAGCTGCCACGCAGCATCCAGCGGACGGTGGTAGCACAGGGTGATCATCCCGTCGCCGGACAACGTGGTCAGGAAATCTACTTGGAACAGCTTGTTGTTCAGGTTTTTGCTGGCTTCCCAACGCTCGCGCAACACCGGCATCAGGGTGTTGATCTGCTGGCTGGCGATGGGGAATTCGTTGATCAGGATCGGCGTGTGCTTGTCACCCGGCGCGAACATCGCATAGTGCCGTTTGCCGTCGTCGCGCCACAGACGGAATTCGGCGCGCAGACGGTAATGCGACGTCGGGGAGTCAAACACCTGCGGCTCAGGCGCGTCGAACGGCGCGAGCAAGTCGCGCAGGCGCTGGGCTTTTTCATCGAGCTGCAGGCTGTAGCTCGCGGGGTCGAAAACAGAACTCATGGATAAAAGCCTAACTTGATCACGAACAGGATCGACAGAATCACCAGCGCCGAATTCAGTTCACGGCCGCGACCCGACAACAGCTTGATCGCCGTCCAGGCAATGAAACCAAAGGCGATGCCGTTGGCGATGGAATAGGTGAACGGCATGGCCAGCGCGGTAATCACCACGGGTGCGGCTTCGGTGATGTCGTCCCAGTTGATTTCCGCAAGGCCCGAGGTCATTAGCACGGCAACGAACAACAGCGCAGGCGCGGTGGCGAAGGCCGGAACGCTGCCCGCCAACGGCGCGAAAAACAGCGCCAGCAGGAACAGCGCCGCCACGACGATGGCGGTCAGGCCAGTGCGGCCGCCGGCACTCACGCCCGCAGCGGACTCGATGTAACTGGTGGTGGTCGAGGTGCCCAGCAGTGAACCGGCCATGGCCGCGGTGCTGTCAGCGATCAGCGCGCGGCCCATTTTTGGCATGTGGCCGTCTTTTCCCATCAGGCCTGCGCGCTTGGCGACGCCGATCAGCGTGCCCGAGTTATCGAACAGATCAACGAACAAGAACGAGAAGATCACGCTCACCAGACCGATGTTCAGCGCGCCGGCAATGTCCAGCTGCATGAAGGTCGGCGCCAGGGACGGCGGCATCGACATCACGCCACCGAACGGGGTGAAGCCGAAGAGGATCGAGACAATCGTCACCGCCAGAATGCCGATCAGCACGGCGCCGCGTACTTTCAGGGCTTCCAGTGCCACGATCAGGAAAAAGCCCAACGTCGCCAGAATCGGCGCAGGTTTTGCCAGATCGCCCAGGCCGACCATGGTAGCCGGGTTGCTGACCACGATCTGCGCGTTGTGCAGCGCGATCAGTGCCAGGAACAGGCCGATGCCGGCAGCGATCGCCGAGCGCAGGGGCAGGGGGATGCTGTTGATGATCCACTCTCGGATGCGAAAGATCGACAGCAGGAAGAACATCACTGCAGAAATGAACACCGCACCCAGTGCCACTTGCCAGGTGTGGCCCATGTGCAGGACGACGGTGTAGGTGAAGAAGGCGTTCAGGCCCATGCCCGGCGCGAGGGCAATCGGGTAGTTGGCGATCAGACCCATGACCGTAGAGCCGATGGCGGCCGCAAGGCAGGTGGCGACGAAGATCGCGCCCTTGTCCATGCCGGTCTCGCCGAGGATGCTCGGGTTGACGAACAGGATGTAGGCCATGGCGAGAAAGGTCGTGACCCCGGCCAGGATTTCGGTGCGCACATTGGTGTTATGTGCCTTGAGTTGAAACAGCCGCTCCAGCATGTGTGGCTCCCGGTGACGCAATCGCGCCATTAATGAAATCGACTGAAACAGCAAAGCACAGAACGGGCCGGTCTTCGCTGCGGGTCGCAAAAAGCCGCGCATCATACCAGCAGCGTTGGGGGATGGCTGCTGATGTTAATCGGCGCGCATTGGATCTCTAGTGGGAGCGGACCTGTCCGCGAAGAGGCCGGTATATCCGCTAATTATCTGACAGCTCGAATACCGTCTTCGCGGACAGGTCCGCTCCCACACGGATATGCGGCGCGCTCCTACGCCCATCACAAACCCTGAACGTTTCCGAAAACCCACGAGTCGTACCCCTTGAGACGCAGATCAACTGCGCATTTCATACCTACCGTGAGGCTTTCATGAGCGCGACCCCCCAACAGGACTTCGCTGGCCATGCGATTTCTTTGACTCTCAACGGCGCAACCCGACAACTGACCGTGCAACCCTGGACCACCTTGCTTGACTTGTTGCGTGAACAACTCGATCTGGTGGGCACCAAAAAAGGCTGCGACCACGGCCAATGCGGCGCCTGCACGGTGTTGCGCGATGGCAAGCGAATCAACGCCTGTCTGACCCTGGCGATCATGTGTGACGGCGCGCAGCTGACCACGATCGAAGGGCTGGCCCAGGAAGGGCAATTGCACCCGATGCAGCAAGCCTTCATCAAACACGACGCTTTTCAGTGCGGTTACTGCACCCCGGGGCAGATTTGCTCAGCGGTAGGGCTGGCTAACGAAGGCCGCGCGACCACCGATGACGAGATCAAAGAACTGATGAGCGGCAACCTCTGTCGCTGTGGTGCGTACAGCAACATCCGCGCGGCGGTGCAGGAAGTCATTCCGCAGCTCGATCCCGCTCCTGACCAAGGGGGGCGCCGCTCATGAATCCTTTTAGCTATAGCAAGCCAACCGACGTCAGTCAGGCGATCAACCTAGCGGGCCCCGCCACGCGCTTCATCGCAGGCGGCACCAACCTGCTCGACCTGATGAAAGAAAACATCGCCCGCCCGGAACATCTGATCGATATCACTGGGTTGCCACTGACCGACATTCAAGAGACTGCCAGCGGCGGCCTGATGATCGGCGCGCTGGTGAGCAATGCTGACTTGGCATGGCACCCGCTGATCGAAAGCCGCTATCCGCTGCTGTCACAAGCTGTGTTGGCCGGCGCTTCGCCTCAACTGCGCAACATGGCGAGCACCGGCGGCAACCTGTTGCAGCGCACCCGTTGCTACTATTTTTATGACTCCACCGTGCCGTGCAACAAACGTGAGCCCGGCAGCGGTTGCCCGGCCAAGGACGGTCTGAACCGGATTCACGCGATTCTGGGTGCCAGCGAAGCGTGCGTCGCTACGCATCCGTCTGACATGTGCGTGGCGTTGGCCGCGCTGGAAGCAGTGGTGCATGTCCAAGGCCGCGCCGGTAAACGACAGATCGAATTCGCTGATTTCCACCGCCTGCCGGGCGATACGCCTGAGCGCGACAACCAGTTGGCCGATGACGAGTTGATCACTGCCGTTGAACTGCCAGCCGCAGGTTTCGCCGCGCACAGCCATTATCTGAAGATTCGTGATCGCGCGTCCTACGCCTTTGCTTTGGTGTCCGTAGCCGCAGCGCTTGAGCTGGACGGCGACATCATTCGCGATGTGCGCCTGACGCTGGGCGGCGTTGCGCACAAACCGTGGCGTGACAAAGCAGTGGAAACGTCGCTCAAAGGTCAACCGGTTTCCCGCGAAGCTTTTGTTGCCGCCGCCGATGCGATGTTGCGTGACGCTCAACCGCTGGAACACAACGCTTTCAAAATCAAACTGGCTCGTCGCGCGATTGTGCGTGCCTTGAGCGATGCTGCAACCGGAGGTGCCCTCTAATGAACGCGACTAATTCGCCACTCGGCAAACCGCTCGATCGCGTGGACGGTATGCTCAAAGTCACCGGTCAGGCACGCTACGCCGGGGAGTTTCCGGAACAGGGACTGCTGCATGGCAGCGTTGTCTCAAGCACCATCGCACGTGGTCGTGTGCTGAGCATCGACACCTCTAAAGCTTTGGCCGTGCCGGGTGTTGTCGCAGTGATCGATCACACCAATCGCCCTCCGATCGCCAGTTATGACAAGGATTATGAGGACGCCGACGCGGCTGAAGGTTCGCCGTTTCGCCCGTTTTACAACGACCGTGTGTTGTACAGCGGTCAGCCGCTGGCGCTGGTCGTGGCCGAGACACTGGAACTTGCGCGTCATGCCGGCTCGTTGGTGCACATCGAGTACGAAGTCGACAGTCACCAAACCAATCTGCAGTCGGTAAAAGACGAAGCCCACACCGCACCCGCCGAAACCCCCAAGCCGCGCGGGAATTTTCAGGCCGAATTCGCAAGCGCTCCGGTCAGTATCGATGCGCAATACAGCACCCCCAACGAACATCACAACCCGATGGAGCCCCACGCCTCCACCGTGATGTATCAGGCCGACGGTAGCCTCGAAATCCATGACAAGACACAAGGTCCGCAAAACTGTCAGGACTACCTGCACAAAGTCTTCGGCCTTGAGAAAGACAAGATTCGCATCCTGGCGGCATTCGTCGGCGGTGCATTCGGTTCGGGTTTGCGTCCTCAGTACCAACTGCCACTGGCGGTGATGGCGGCGTTGAAGCTCAAACGTTCAGTGCGCCTGACCCTGACCCGTCAGCAGATGTTCACGTTCGGCTATCGCCCGAGCACCCTGCAGCGCCTCCGCCTGGGTGCTACCAGCGACGGTAAGCTCTCGGCTATCAGCCACGACGTCATTGGCCAGACCTCACGGTTTGAGGATTTTACCGAGCACGTCGTCGAGTGGAGCGGGATGTTGTATCAGTGCGACAACGTGCAGTTGGGCTACAAGCTGGCGCCACTGGACGTCTATACGCCGCTGGACATGCGCGCGCCGGGTGCGACATCGGGCATGGTCGGCCTTGAGTGCGCGCTGGATGAGTTGGCGGTCGCCCTCAACATGGACCCGGTGCTACTGCGCGTCGTAAATTTCGCCGAGCGCAACGGCAACGAAGACAAGCCGTACTCCAGCAAAGAGTTGAAGGCGTGCTACGAGCAGGGCGCTGAGCGTTTCGGCTGGAGCAAGCGTAATTCTGAGCCGCGCAGCATGCGTTCCGGTCGGCAATTGGTCGGATGGGGCATGGCAGGCGGTGTGTGGGAGGCCATGCAAATGCCAGCCAGCGCCAAGGCCAGCATCGACGCCAATGGCAAGTTGACAGTCAGCAGCGCAACCACTGACATCGGCACCGGAACCTACACGGTGATGACGCAAATCGCTGCAGATGCTGCGGGCGTGATGCCTGACGACGTGACCTTCGTGTTGGGCGACTCCTCGCTTCCGACTGCGCCGTTGCAGGGCGGGTCGTTCACGGTGTCATCCGTGGGCACCGCAGTGCAGCAGGCATGCAAGGCTTTGCGCGCAAAACTGCTCGACGCCGTGCGCATGGCTCACCCTGAATACGCCGTGGTGGACATGGAGGAAGTCGGGTTCGGTGACGGCTACCTGCACATTCGCGATCAGCGTTTTGCGCTGGGCGACATCGTTCGGGACTCTTCTCACGAGGTGCTGGAAGTACAGATCGATTCAAAACCGGACGAGAAGCGCGAGGCTTACTCCACTGCGACGCACTCAGCGGTATTTGTCGAAGTGCATGTGGACGAAGACTTGGGCAACATTCGTGTGAACCGCGTGGTCAGCGCCATTGCTGGCGGGCGTGTGGTCAACCCGAAGACGGCCGGCAGCCAGATTCTCGGCGGTGTGGTGTGGGGTATCAGCCAGGCGTTACAGGAAGAATCACACACCGACCACAATCTGGGCCGAGTGATGAACCACAGCCTGGCCGAGTACCACATCCCGGTGAACGCGGACATTGGCGAGATTGACGTGATCTTCGTCGAGGAGAACGACAGCATCGTTAATGATTTGGGTTCCAAGGGCGTGGGCGAGATTGGCATCGTCGGCGTGGCGTCGGCCATCGCTAACGCGGTGTATCACGCCACCGGCAAGCGCGTTCGGGAGTTCCCGATTACCCTCGATAAAGTCCTGTAAAGCTAATTGTTGGAGCGAGCAGGCGGCGTTCCAACAGGTCTTGTGTACGACGTGATCACGCCTCTGCCCGGAGGGCGTAGGAGTCCGGCTTGCCGACGATGGGCTGCGAAGCGGCCCCAAATCCAGGCATCTTGGTATGCCGGACATACCGTGTTCTCAGGTTTTGCTGCCGGTCCCCGGCAGATCGCGAGCAAGCTGCGCTCCTACGACCTCCGTGCAGAATCAAAAGCTTCGCGGGCAAGCCTCGCTCCAACGGTCCCGTGTTGACCCTCTCATTCCCGATTCTCAATGTCGCCCCAGTGCAACCACAGGTCGCGCTGGTGCGTTTCATGCAGGGTGCTGCTGCGTAATTTGCAACAACGCGGCAGCACTCGTATTGCCGTGGGTCTTGAAGCCTTAGAAAGCTGCCGAAACAGCGCTAAAAAAATAACGAGCCGACCCGAGGAGCACGCATGAACAGATTTTTCCGTCATATCAGTTGCGGTGTGATGATGCTGACCAGCACCGCGTTGCTGGCGGCCGAGCCCGCCAAATGTCAGAACGTGCGCATGGGCGTGGTCAACTGGACCGATGTGGTCGCCACCAGTGCAGTCGCCGAGGTGCTGCTGCAGAACATGGGTTACGACGTCAAGCAGACCAGCGCTGCCCAGCAAATCGTCTTCGGCGGCTTGCGGGATGATCGTCTCGACGTTTTCCTCGGTTACTGGAAGCCGGCGATGGACAAGAATATCGCGCCCTTCATTGCCGCCAATCAGGTCAAGGTCCTCGATAAACCGAGCATGAGTGACGCTCAGGCAACCTTGGCTGTGCCCGATTACGTCGCCTCAGGTGGCCTGAAAACGTTCGCTGACATCGCCAAATTCAAAGACAAACTCGGCGGCAAGATCTATGGCATCGAGCCAGGCACGGGCGCCAACGCCAACATCAAGGGCATGATCGAGAAGAATCAATTCGGTTTGGGCGGCTTCCAGTTGGTGGAGTCGGGCGAAGCGGGCATGCTGGCGGCGGTGCAACGCGCCGTTAAACGCAATGAGTGGGTCGTGTTCGTCGGCTGGACCCCGCATCCAATGAACATCAACATGAAGATCGATTACCTGACCGGCAGTGAAGACGTATTCGGCCCGCAGGAAGGCGCCGCAACAGTGTCGGTTGTCACCGCCCCGGATTACGCCACTCGCTGTCCGAATGTGAGCAAGCTGATGAGCAATCTTCAGTTCACCGCAGCTCAAGAGTCGCAAATGATGGTGCCGATCATGGACCGCAAAGCGCCGACTGATGTTGCCAAGGCCTGGCTCAAGGCTCACCCCGATGACCTGCAACGCTGGTTATCCGGTGTGACGACCTTCGATGGCAAAGACGCGATGGCCGCGGTTCAACTGGCGGTCAATAAGTAAGCTTCAGCCTGCGTGATAAATAGTGCCCGGCCCCTCCACCTTGTGGGGCGGGCTGGAGTGGTTGATGCCCCTGTCTTATCCGCTGTCTGCAGCGATGGCCTCCTTCGTCGCGAAAACCAACAGCTTTAATGTGGAGTCCTCCGACATCGCCGCTCAACGCGCGGCGTATTCACGCATGTGTCGGGCTTTCACGCCTGAGCGGCCCGCCGGGCTTGAGGTGCAAGACTTCAAAATAGCCAACGTCCCCGTGCGCAGCTATCGTCCGCATCGCCTGACCCTGGAACACCCTGCGCCCTGTGTGATTTACCTGCACGGCGGCGGATGGGTAGTGGGCGATCTGGACTCCCATGATTTTCTGACCGGTGCGCTGGCGGTCGACCTCAACGTGGTCGTCATTGCCGTGGATTATCGTCTGGCCCCGGAAGCGGGATTTCCGGCAGGGTTTGGCGATTGTCTGGCGGTTTGGCATGGGCTGCAGATTCAGGCGCCGCGCCTGGATATCGACCCTCGGCGGGTAGCCATTGCCGGTGACAGCGCCGGGGGAAACCTCGCTGCTGCGGTGTGCCTGGCGCTACGCGATGCTGGAGAAACGCAACCGGTGGGTCAGGCACTGATTTATCCGGGCCTGGGTGGCGCGGATGATTTGCCGTCGCGCACCGAGTGCCGCGACGCGCCGTTGCTGACCCGCGAAGACCTCTATTTTTATCGGGACCTGTACCTGACCGACCCAGAGCATGCCCGCTCGCCCTACGCGATGCCGCTTAGTGCGACGGACTTCAGCGGGCTGGCGCCTGCATTTATAGCCGTCGCGCAGTTCGATCCGTTGCGTGACGACGGCACGTCGTACGAGCGTCTGTTGCGAGAAGCAGGCGTCGCCACGCAATTACATCCCGGCCTTGGCCTCGTTCATGGCTGCTTGAGGGGTAAGGGCTTGGTGTCAGAGGTGGATGAATTGTATGAGCGATTGGTCGAAGCGTTGCTCGGGTTTATTCGCGGACCGCTGTAGGCCAATTCGGACGAATATCCTGTAGGGAGCCAACTTGTTGGCAAAACGGAATATCTCACGCGCTTGACCGAACGCCTCGCCAACAAGTTGGCTCCTACAGGTTGGTTCCGATCGTTAGGGGTGAGGCAACTCGCCACGCGACAAAAGACCACGCAGGCCATGTGCCGAAATGGGACTACTCTTTCATCGTCGGTTGACCTGTATCAATGCCCGCAACGGCTTTGAGTGACGCGTTGACTGGACATATTCCCCGCGCTAAGAAACTAAAAAGAACGAAAGCTTTAGCGTCGTACTCAATAATCGTGGGGGCAGTCGCTGCAGGCCCTGGTCTGAAGCCGGTATCACCTGATAGAGGAAGACCCATGTTCGGTTTAGAGGCACTCGATCTCGCCCGAATGCAGTTCGCATTTACTGTCTCGTTCCATATTCTGTTCCCCGCCATCACCATCGGACTGGCGAGTTTCCTCGCCGTGCTCGAAGGGCTATGGCTGCGGACCAAGGACAATACCTACCGCGATCTGTACCATTTCTGGTCGAAGATATTCGCCGTCAACTTCGGTATGGGCGTGGTCTCGGGCCTCGTCATGGCCTACGAGTTCGGCACCAACTGGAGTCGATTTTCAGACTTCGCCGGCGCCGTCACCGGGCCGCTGCTGACCTACGAAGTATTGACCGCATTTTTCCTCGAAGCAGGCTTCCTGGGTGTGATGCTGTTTGGCTGGAACCGTGTTGGCCGTGGTCTGCACTTCTTCGCCACTGTCATGGTCGCCGTCGGCACACTGATCTCGACCTTCTGGATTCTGGCCTCCAACAGCTGGATGCAGACGCCTCAAGGTTTTGAAATCGTCGACGGTCGGGTCATTCCGGTTGACTGGTTCAAAGTCATTTTCAACCCCTCGTTTCCTTACCGGCTGACGCACATGGCGATTGCCGCGTTCGTTGCCACCGCGTTCTTCGTGGGTGCATCGGCGGCCTGGCATTTGCTGCGCGGTCGCGACAATCCGGCGATCCGCAGAATGCTCTCCATGGCCATGTGGATGGCGCTGATTGTCGCTCCCATTCAGGCAGTGGTCGGTGACGCCCATGGCTTGAACACTCTGGAGCACCAGCCAGCAAAAATTGCTGCGATTGAAGGCCACTGGGAAAACGTCGGCGACGAACCGACCCCGCTGATCCTGTTCGGTATCCCCGACATGAAAGAAGAGCGCACCAAGTACGCGGTTGAAATTCCGTACCTGGGCAGCCTGATTTTGACCCACAGTCTGGACAAGCAGATTCCGGCGCTCAAATCGTTCCCGCCTGAGGACCGCCCTAATTCGCTGATTGTGTTCTGGTCGTTCCGGGTCATGGTCGCGCTGGGCATGTTGATGATTGCGGTCGGGCTTTGGAGTGCCTGGTTGCGCTGGCGCGGCGGGCTGTACAGCAATCGCCTGTTCCTGCGACTGGTGATGTGCATGGGGCCGGCCGGTTTGATCGCCATGCTGGCGGGCTGGTTTACCACTGAAATCGGGCGTCAGCCGTGGGTCGTTTACGGCCTGATGCGAACCGCCAATGCGTCTTCCAACCATAGCGTCGAGCAGATGTCGCTGACGCTGGTGCTGTTCGTTGTGGTGTATTTCACGCTGTTCGGTGCAGGCTTCGGCTACATGATGCGTCTGGTGCGCAAAGGTCCGAAAACCCACGAGGGCGACGACGTTCCACACGGCGGCCCAGGGCAGAAACGTACACCGGCACGTCCACTGTCTGCCGCCCAAGAGGGCAGCGACGACAGCCCAACCGACAGCCTGCGTGAGGGGAACTGAGTCATGGGTATTGATCTTCCACTGATCTGGGCCGTGATCATCATCTTCGGCATCATGATGTACGTCATTATGGACGGCTTTGACCTCGGCATCGGCATCCTCTTCCCGTTCATGAAGGAAGAACAGGACCGCGATGTGATGATGAACACCGTCGCGCCGGTATGGGACGGTAACGAAACGTGGCTGGTACTGGGGGGCGCGGGTTTGTTCGGCGCCTTTCCGCTGGCCTACTCGGTTGTGCTTGAGGCGCTTTATCTGCCGCTGATCTTCATGCTGTTTGGCCTGATCTTTCGCGGTGTGGCGTTCGAGTTTCGTTTCAAGGCTACGGCCCAGAAGCGTCATTTGTGGGACAAGGCGTTTATCGGCGGATCGTTGGTGGCAACGTTCTTCCAGGGCGTTGCGTTGGGCGCCTACATCGATGGCATTCCTGTGGTGAACCGCGCTTACGCTGGGGGCGGCCTGGACTGGCTGACGCCGTTCTCGCTGTTCTGCGGGCTGGCGCTGATCGTGGCTTACGCTTTGCTCGGCTGCACCTGGTTGATCATGAAAACCGAAGGCGCACTGCAGAAAGCGATGCACGATCTGGCACGTCCTCTGGCCATTGCCACGCTGGTGGTAATGGCGGTTGTGAGTCTGTGGACCCCACTGGCGCATCAGGACATTGCTGATCGCTGGTTCAGTCTGCCGAACCTGTTCTACTTCATGCCGGTGCCCGCATTGGTTCTGGTCACGATGTACGGACTGTTCAAGGCCGTGGCGCGTAATGCCAACTACACGCCGTTCCTGCTGACGCTGGTGCTGATTTTCCTGGGCTACAGCGGTCTGGGTATCAGCTTATGGCCGAACATCATTCCGCCGGCGGTTTCGATCTGGGACGCCGCGTCGCCACCGCAGAGCCAGGGTTTCATCTTGGTCGGCACGCTGTTCATCATCCCGTTGATCCTGGGTTACACCTTCTGGAGCTACTACGTGTTCCGCGGCAAAGTTACCCACGAAGACGGCTACCACTAGTGGACTTGGCCCCTGATGATGGTCGGGGGCCGATGTTCGAGCGAGGAGGATTTAGCGATGTCCGGCAAAGAATCTTTTCATCACGAAGAAGACCCAGCACTCAAACACCCGCTCTGGAAACGGATCGGCTGGCTGGTCGTCATCTGGGGAGGCAGCGTCTTCGCGCTGTTCATCGTCGCCACGCTGCTGCGCATGTTCATGACCGCGGCGGGCATGAAAACCCACTGAAACCGTTCCCGTTCCACGACACACGCGTGGATTCTCATGCCCTCTTCGGAGGGTATTTTTTTGCCTGGGATTTGAGTTTTACCCACTCAACTCTGCTCTCGCCCTGAGAATCCACCGCGACCCCCGTTTCTGCCCGAAGGGCGTAGGAGTCCGGCTTGCCGACGATGGGCTGCGAAGCGGCCCCAAATCCAAGCGCCTCGGAACACCAGGCAGACCGCATTCTCAGGTGTTACTGCCGGTCCCCAGCAGATCTCGGGACAAGCCACGCTCCTACGCCCTCCGGGCAGAAGCAAATATCGGGTTATTTACGGGCCTTGAGGACCACAAACTTCGGCGTCGACCCCACCTGCTCAACACCCCGGAACAGTCGCGCCAGTTTGCTGTGATAGCCCAGATGTCGGTTACCCACGATGTACAGCGCGCCGCCGGTCACCAGTGCTGCGCGTGCCTGTTGGAACATGCGCCAGGCCAGGAAATCACCCACTGTCTGTTGTTGGTGGAAGGGCGGATTACACAGCACCACGTCCAGCGAATCCGGCGCTTGACCGGCCAGGCCGTCTCCAGCCTGAATCACCGCGTCGCGCTCGCCCAAAGCCGCGCGCCAGTTTTCCTGCGCCGATTGCACGGCCATGAATGACTCATCCACTAGCGTGTATTGCGCGTCAGGATTGTCCAGCGCGCTGGCAACTGCTAACACGCCGTTGCCGCATCCCAGGTCGGCGACGCGCGCGCTGCCCAGGTTTTTCGGCAGAAACGGCAGGAAGGCCCGCGTGCCGATGTCCAGACCGTCGCGGCAAAAGACGTTGGCGTGATTGAGCAGTTCGATTTTTGGCTCGTCCAGCGTGTAGCGAGTGGGATACGGCGAGGACGGGACCGGTTTTTCTTCGGGGGTTACGAACAGCAAGCGGGCTTTTTTGACCGCCAGCGAAGCCTGCACCGGCCCAATGTATTCCTCCAGCAATTCACCGGCGGAGCGGGGCAGGTGTTTGATCATCCCGGCCGCAATGACCTTCGCGCCGGGGGCCAGTTTGCCGTGCAGGCGAATCAACTGTTCTTCCAGCAGCGCCAAAGTTTTGGGTACCCGAATCAATACCCAGTCGAACACACCGGTCAGCGGTTCGCTGGCGGGGATGACCGGCACGGCGTCGAACGCCTGACCGTTGCGGGCCAGGTTTTTCTCGAGCGCCTGAACGCCAAGAAACGAATCGGTGCTGCTGACAACCGTCGCGTGGGGGGCGAGGCTGATGGCTAGCGCACCAAAGTTGTCATTGAGTACCAGCACCCGGGTTTGCAGGGTTAGCCCATGCTCGGCGATGTGGTTGAGCAAATATTCGTCTGCTGCATCAAACGCCTGCAACGGTTCATCTGACTGTTCTGGCTGGCGGATCAGATCGAGCTGAGCAAAAGGGCTGTCAAGCAAAGGCATGAGCGGGAAGATCCATTCGTGGGCGACGCACGCGTGCGGTCGGCAAATGTCAGGCGGGCACCGAGTCAGCCGCTCTCACAAAGAAGTCGGCGATTTTACGTGCTTTTCAAACTTTGGCACCTGACGTTTACGACCGATTGACGGCTGGCCCGTGATAGCTCACTGGTTTTGTGTGGTCAGAAACGCACCGCTCAATGCTGCCTGGACAGCGGCCGCCGTCTTGTTGCTGACGCCCATCTTATGAATGGCTTTGCCGACATGAAAATTTACCGTTCGGGATTTGAGATTGAGGATGGTGCCGATCTCTTCGGCAGTTTTGCCGGCTGCGCACCACCTCAGTATTTCAACTTCGCGGCAAGTGAGGCCAATCGACAGGTTGCCACTGATAGGGCTGTCCAATAGTGAATCACGCTCTTTACGTTCCATGACAAGCCTCCATGCTCGGGTGTGTGATGCCGTTCTTTGCAGTTTAGAAACGAAACCCTTCTGCGTACCCGGCACTCCTGGTACGTCTGACGAGTGGGGTGATCGATGAGGCAGCGGCGATGACACAAGCAACCAAGCGGTAGAGGATTTTCAACGGCTTAACCTTTATCAGGGCTCTAATGGCGGTAGGCCCGCTATAACGTCAATCGCAAAATGCTCTAAGCAGGCCAACGGCGCGCCTTCACGGATATCACTACAAACCCTCGGTGTTTATCACGCCAGCTTTACGGGACACTGTGAGCCCATATCGAACGACAGGAAACCGGTACGCCCATGACCGCCAGTGATGAGAAATTCACCCGGCAAACGCTGCTGAGCGTTACGCCGCTGACGCCAAGCCTGTTCACTTTGCGCACGACGCGAGATCCGGGATTCCGGTTTCAAGCCGGACAGTTCGCGCGCTTAGGCGTGACCAAGGCCGACGGCACCACGGCTTGGCGCGCCTATTCGATGGTGTCTTCGCCCCATGACGAGTTTCTGGAGTTCTTTTCGATTGTCGTGCCGGGCGGCGAATTCACCAGTGAGCTCAGCCGTCTGCGCGAAGGCGACACGCTAATGGTGGAGAAACAGGCGGTGGGCTACCTGACGGCGGATCGGTTTTCCGATGGTCGCGACTTGTGGTTGTTATCAACCGGCACCGGCGTTGCGCCGTTTCTGTCGATTCTTCAGGATTTTGAAGTGTGGGAAAAATTCGAACGAATCATCCTGGTCTATAGCGCAAGAGAGGGCAGAGAGTTGGCGTATCAGGCACTGATCGCGCAGCTGACCAAGCGCGATTACCTGGCGGAGTACGCTGACAAATTCCAGTTTATTGCCACTGTCACGCGCGAACAGCATCCCGGCGCGCTCAACGGACGAATCACCACGTTGATCGAAAACGGAGAACTGGAAAAAGCGGCGGGGGTTGAACTGAGCCCGGAATATTCACGGGTAATGATCTGCGGCAACCCGCAAATGATCGAGGACACGCGAGCGGTATTGAAGCAGCGCGACATGCGCTTGAACCTGAGCCGTAAGCCCGGGCAGATTGCGGTGGAGAATTATTGGTAATTACTCCTGGTCTCTGTAGGAGCCAACTTGTTGGCGAGGCCGTTAATGCGTTGTTTCAGAAAAGACGCATCGCGAACAAGTTCGCTCCTACAGAGGTAAGGTGTTAAACCGGACGCAGTGGATCAACAGTGATCGGCGCAGCAGGCCGGCTGTTCTGCTCTTTCAACAGGTCACGAATCTCACCCAGCAGCAGTTCTTCTTTGGTCGGCGTTGGCGGCAGTGTCGGCGCCTTGGCTTCCTCGCGCTTCAGACGATTGATCGCCTTGACGCCCATGAAGATTGCGAATGCCACGATGATGAAGTCGATCACGGTCTGGATAAACTTGCCGTAAGCCAGGACGACAGCAGGAGCTGTGCCCTCGGCCGGCCTCAACATGACAGCCAGATCACTAAAATCTACGCCGCCGATCAGCAGCCCAAGGGGCGGCATGATTACATCGCCGACGAACGACGAAACGATCTTGCCGAATGCCGCGCCAATGATGATACCGACGGCCATATCGACCACGTTACCTTTGACGGCAAAGGCTTTGAACTCGCTTAGTACGCCCATAGGTTTTCTTCCTTTGTTACACATGAGTGGTTGTATTGCAGTGTAAGACAGCTCTGCGCATTGTGCGCAGTCCCTGCAATCGACCGACTCAGGTCTGGTTAGTTTTATCGAAACAGCCAAAAACGTCCCTTTGTCTCCCCGCAAACGCGGCTGCTTGAGCGTTGCGCTATGATTGCCCCCTTTTCAGATCGGGGGTGTCATGGCCAAGGCCAAACGCATGTTCGGCTGCACCGAGTGCGGCGCGACGTTTCCTAAATGGGCCGGGCAGTGCACCGAGTGCGGCGCCTGGAACACCTTGGTCGAAACGGTCATCGAGAACGGCGGGGCTGCAGCGCCCAGCGGTCGTTCCGGGTGGACCGGTCAGCAGGCGCAAGTCCGGACCCTGGCTGAGGTCAGTGTCGAGGAGGTCCCGCGTTTCTCCACCAACTCCACTGAGTTGGACCGTGTGCTGGGTGGGGGCCTTGTAGACGGCTCGGTCGTGCTGATTGGCGGTGATCCCGGCATCGGCAAGTCCACCATCCTCTTGCAAACCCTTTGCGCCATCGCCGAGCGCATGCCTGCGCTGTATGTCACCGGCGAAGAGTCCCAGCAGCAGGTCGCCATGCGTGCCCGACGCTTGGGTCTGCCGCAGGACAAGCTCAAGGTCATGACCGAAACCAACATCGAAACCATCATTGCCACGGCGCGCATCGAGCAGCCCAAGGTGATGGTCATCGACTCGATCCAGACCATTTTCACCGAACAATTGCAGTCCGCGCCGGGCGGTGTTTCCCAAGTGCGCGAAAGCGCGGCGTTGCTGGTGCGTTACGCGAAGGTGAGCGGCACGGCGATTTTCCTCGTGGGGCACGTCACTAAAGAGGGTGCGTTGGCGGGCCCGCGCGTGCTTGAGCACATGGTGGATACCGTGCTGTATTTCGAGGGTGAATCGGATGGTCGACTGCGTTTGCTGCGCGCGGTGAAGAACCGCTTCGGTGCAGTCAATGAGCTGGGCGTGTTCGGTATGACCGACAAGGGCTTGAAGGAGGTCTCCAATCCGTCGGCGATCTTTCTGACGCGAGCACAGGAAGAAGTCGCCGGCAGCGTGGTCATGGCAACGTGGGAAGGCACCCGACCCATGCTGGTTGAAGTTCAGGCGCTGGTGGATGACAGCCATTTGTCCAATCCGCGTCGGGTGACGTTGGGGCTGGATCAGAACCGGCTGGCGATGCTGTTGGCGGTGTTGCACCGGCATGGCGGCATCCCGACCCACGATCAGGACGTGTTTCTTAACGTGGTCGGGGGGGTGAAAGTACTGGAAACCGCGTCGGACCTTGCTTTGATGGCAGCGGTGATGTCCAGCTTGCGCAATCGCCCGTTGCCCAATGACTTGCTGGTGTTCGGGGAAGTCGGGCTGTCGGGGGAGGTGCGCCCGGTGCCGAGCGGGCAGGAGCGCTTGAAAGAAGCGGCCAAGCATGGCTTCAAGCGCGCGATCGTGCCCAAGGGCAACGCGCCGAAAGAGTCACCGCCGGGGCTGACGGTCATTGGCGTGACACGGCTGGATCAGGCGCTGGATGCGTTGTTTGAGTAACGCGTTTCGGGGTGCTGCGCAGATGTCTGAGGTGCCGAGAACCTGTGGGAGCGGACCTGTCCGCGAAGGGGCCGGTACATCCACTGCATTTTCAGCGCCCCAGACATTGTATTCGCGGACAGGTCCGCTCCCACGGATTTAAGCCCTGCGGCCTCACACCTCAATCAACGCCGCCAGCTCCCGTTCAAGCTCCGCCGGGTCTGCCAGGTTGAGTTCGATCAGTCGTCGCAAATGCGTCACCGATTCCAATCCGATGTGCTCGCAGACAAACCCCAGATGGTTGTGATCATCGTGGGTCAGGCGTACCTCCATCTGCAAATCGATGTCGACATTCAGATGAATGTCGACAATAAACACCTGGTCCGGATTGCCCAGCCAGAGCGAAGGTCGTTCGATCAATAGCCCTTTAAGAGACAGATCGATCAACCTGACCGGCCAGCTTTTTGACCCTTGGGTGAGTTCAGTCTTGGCATCGAATGCGATGCGCTTAAAACGACGGCGGTCCAAGTGGGAATCTGTCATGGGCGAGTTCTCCTTTAGTGCACTGACTATAGGCGAAAACTCGCTCTAGACCATGGTGGGGGGTGGTCATTCGGCGCAGCAGCGCTAAACTCTGGTGGCTGCTCATCCAAGTCCACTCAGTTGGAAAAATAAAAAAAATGAAAAACACTAATAGTCTGCTGCGCCATGTGCCCTGGCTGATTGTTGCGATTCTCGGGGCGTGCGCTCTGGGGGTAGTTGCGTTGCGTCGCGGGGAGGCGATTAACGCACTCTGGATCGTTGTTGCGGCGGTTGCCATTTATCTGGTCGCGTATCGTTACTACAGTCTGTTTATCGCCACTCACGTCATGCAACTTGATGCAACCCGGGCCACGCCTGCGGTCCTCAACAATGACGGTCTGGATTACGTCCCGACCAACAAACACATTCTTTTCGGTCACCACTTCGCCGCTATTGCTGGCGCTGGCCCCCTGGTCGGCCCGGTGTTGGCTGCGCAAATGGGTTACTTGCCCGGTACGCTGTGGCTGATCGCGGGCGTGGTGCTGGCTGGCGCGGTGCAGGACTTCATGATTCTGTTCCTGTCTACTCGGCGCAACGGCCGCTCGCTGGGCGATATGGTCCGTGAGGAAATGGGCCGCATCCCCGGCACCATCGCGTTGTTCGGCTGCTTCTTGATCATGATCATCATCCTTGCGGTGCTGGCGCTGATCGTGGTCAAAGCCCTGGCTGAAAGCCCATGGGGGATGTTCACTGTCATCGCGACGATCCCGATTGCGATGTTCATGGGCGTGTACATGCGCTACATCCGTCCGGGCCGTATCGGCGAGATATCGGTGGTGGGCGTGGTCCTGTTGCTGTTGTCCATCTGGCTCGGTGGCCAGGTTGCCGCCAGCCCGGAATGGGCGCCGATGTTCACGTTCACCGGCGTGCAAATCACCTGGATGCTCGTCGGCTACGGGTTCGTCGCCGCCATGCTGCCGGTCTGGCTGCTGCTGGCGCCTCGTGATTACCTGTCTACTTTCCTGAAGATCGGCACCATCGTCGCTCTGGCGATTGGCATCCTGATCCTCGCGCCTGAGCTGAAAATGCCTGCGCTGACCCAGTTCACCGACGGCTCCGGCCCGGTCTGGAAAGGTTCGTTGTTCCCGTTCCTCTTCATCACCATCGCTTGCGGTGCAGTGTCGGGCTTCCACGCGCTGATCTCTTCGGGTACCACGCCCAAGTTGCTGGATAACGAAACCAACGCCCGCTATATCGGTTATGGCGGCATGTTGATGGAATCGTTCGTAGCGATCATGGCCATGGTGGCTGCTTCGGTCATCGAGCCAGGCGTGTACTTCGCCATGAACAGCCCGGCGGCGATTGTCGGTTCCGACGTCAACTCGGTGGCGGCGATGGTCTCCAGTTGGGGCTTCCTGATCACACCCGATCAACTGATCGCGGTGGCCAAGGACATTGGCGAAAACACGGTGCTTGCCCGCGCCGGTGGTGCGCCGACCCTGGCTGTCGGTATCGCGCAGATCCTGCACCAGGCATTCCCTGGCCAGAACACCATGGCGTTCTGGTACCACTTTGCGATCCTGTTTGAAGCGTTGTTCATCCTGACGGCCGTTGACGCTGGCACCCGTGCAGGTCGTTTCATGCTGCAGGACTTGCTCGGCAGTTTCGTGCCATCGCTCAAACGCACCGAATCCTGGACCGCCAACGCCATTGGCACCGGCGGATGCGTCGCGCTGTGGGGCTACTTGCTGTATCAGGGCGTTATCGATCCACTGGGCGGAATCAACACCTTGTGGCCGCTGTTCGGTATCTCTAACCAGATGCTGGCGGGTATCGCGCTGATGCTGGCGACCGTCGTGCTGATCAAAATGAAGCGTCAGCGCTATGCGTGGGTGACGATTCTGCCCGCTTCGTGGCTGCTGATCTGCACCGTGACCGCAGGCTTCATCAAGCTGTTCGACCCAAGCCCGGCCGTTGGTTTCCTGGCACTGGCGAAGAAGTACAGCGCCGCTGCCGATGCGGGTCAGATCCTGGCCCCGGCAAAAACCATGGACCAGATGCAGCACGTGATCTTCAACGCGTACACCAACGCCACGTTGACCGTCCTGTTCCTGTTCGTAGTGCTGAGCATTCTTTTCTACGCAATCAAAGTCGGTCGCGCGGCGTGGGTCAAAAAAGAACGTACGGACAAGGAATCGCCGTTCCAGCCATTCCCTGAAACCCATTGATCGACCGGAGCACTGCGTATGTTCAATGACCTGAGCAAACTCGGGAAATACCTCGGTCAGGCCGCGCGCCTTATGGTGGGCATGCCCGACTACGACAATTACGTCGAACATATGCACAAGACCCACCCCGACAAGCCGGTGATGAGCTACGAGATATTCTTCCGGGAACGTCAGGATGCGCGTTACGGCGGCAAGGGCGGGCCCAAGTGCTGTTGATTTGCTAGGCCACTTGTACTTGTAGGAGTGAGCTTGCTCGCGATTTTGTCAGTTCAGACACCGCTGCGGTGCCAGACAGAATCGCGAGCAAGTTCACTCCTACAGTTTTTTAAGCTCATGGGAGATTTTTGCTTGTCCACACCAATCCCGGTCACCATTCTTAGCGGCTTCCTCGGCGCCGGCAAAACCACCTTGCTGCGTCATCTGCTCAAGGAAGAACACGGCCTGAAAATCGCCGTGATCGAAAACGAATTCAGTGATGCCGGCATCGACACCCAGTTGCTTGGTGATGAACCTGTGCAGGTGATGACCCTCTCCAACGGCTGTGTGTGCTGCACCATCCACACCGATCTGACCAAAGCGCTCTACCTGTTGCTGGAGCGTCTGGACAGCGGCGAAATCACCTTCGACCGGTTGGTGATCGAATGCACTGGCCTGGCCGATCCTGCACCTGTCGCTCAGACGTTCTTCATCGACGAAGACCTGCGCGAGCGCTACATCCTCGATGGCATCATCACGCTGGTCGACGCGGCCCACGCCGACACCCATCTGCTGCAAACCATCGCCCAGGCGCAGATCGGTTTCGCCGATCGGTTGCTGGTGAGCAAGCGCGATCTGGTAGACGAAGCGACCTTCAACGCATTGAGCGACCGGCTGACCCGGATCAATCGTCGGGCGCCGATTCGTGTGGTCGAGCACGGCAAAATCGACCTGGCAGAACTGCTCGACGTACGCGGCTTCAACCTCAACGCGGACCTGGGCGGCGGCATGAGCCTGCGTCCCGTCGCGCCCGCCGGAAACTCCATCGACCGCATCAGCAGCCTGGTGCTGCGCAGCGACACACCGCTGGATATCGAGAAACTCAGCGAATTCATGAATGAACTGCTCGAAGAGCATGGCAAACAACTGCTGCGCTACAAAGGCGTGCTGAGCATCGCCGGCGAATCGCGACGGATGGTGTTTCAGGGCGTGCTGAAGTTGTACGGCTTCGACTGGGACACCGAGTGGGAGGAGGGCGAGAAGCGCGAAAGCGTGATCGTGTTCATTGCCGATGACTTGCCGGAAGAGAAGATTCGGGCGGGGTTTGCGAAGGTGGCAGCGGAGTAGGGCGACAACGCAAATTCTGTAGGAGCGAATTTATTCGCGAGAGGCGGATGTGGCGTATTAGAGCCGTGGGAGCGGATATGTCCGCGATATAGGTCGGTACAACCGATGTACTTTCATCGGCTGTACCGGGCTCGCGAATAAATTCGCTCCTACAGGTGAGGCGTTATTTCTTACGCGCCGTAAACCGGCAACTTGGCGCAGATGGTTTGGACTTTCTCACGAACCCCGTCGATCACGGATTCGTTGTTCAGGTCAGCCAGGATGTCGCAGATCCAGCCCGCCAATTCTTTGCACTCTGCCTCTTTAAAGCCGCGAGTGGTCACCGCCGGGGTGCCGAAGCGCAGGCCGGAGGTCACGAACGGGGAGCGTGGATCGTTTGGCACGGAGTTCTTGTTCACGGTGATAAATGCTTTGCCCAAAGCGGCGTCGGCGTCTTTACCGGAGATGTCCTGTTTGATCAGCGACAGCAGGAACAGGTGGTTTTCAGTACCGCCCGACACCACATCGAAACCACGGTCGATGAACACACCGGCCATGGCCTTGGCGTTTTTCACCACTTGTTGTTGGTAGGTTTTGAACTCAGGCTGCAACGCTTCTTTGAAACAGATGGCCTTGGCGGCGATGACGTGTTCCAGAGGACCGCCCTGACCGCCCGGGAAGACGGCTGAGTTCAGCTTCTTCTCGATTTCGGCGTTGGCGCGGGCCAGGATCAGGCCGCCACGTGGACCGCGCAGGGTTTTGTGGGTGGTGGTGGTAACAACGTCGGCGAATGGGATCGGGTTCGGGTAGACGCCTGCTGCAACCAGACCGGCAACGTGAGCCATGTCGACGAACAGGTAAGCGCCAACCTTGTCAGCAATGGCGCGGAAGCGCGGGAAGTCGAGGATTTGCGAGTAGGCCGAGAAGCCCGCCACGATCATTTTTGGTTTGTGCTCTACGGCCAGGCGCTCGACTTCGTCGTAGTCGATCAGGCCGTTGCCGTCGATGCCGTATTGAACGGCGTTGTACAGCTTGCCGGAGGAAGAAACACTGGCGCCGTGGGTCAGGTGACCGCCATGGGCCAGGCTCATGCCCAGAATGGTATCGCCGGCGTTGAGCAGCGCGAGGTAGACAGCGCTGTTGGCTTGGGAGCCTGCGTGTGGCTGAACGTTGGCGTAATCGGCGCCAAACAGTTCTTTGGCGCGGTCGATGGCCAGTTGTTCGACGATGTCGACGTATTCGCAGCCGCCGTAGTAACGCTTGCCCGGATAGCCTTCAGCGTACTTGTTGGTCAGTACCGAGCCTTGGGCTTCCATGACTGCGGGGCTGGTGTAGTTTTCCGAGGCAATCAGCTCGATGTGATCTTCCTGGCGCTTGGCTTCCTTTTCCATGGCGGCATAAAGGTCGGAGTCGTACTTGGCGATAGTCAAATTACGGCTGAACATGGCGGTCCTCGGGGCGTGGGGCAGTAAAAAAGGAGGGCATTCTAACCTATCGGCTTTTGTCTGGCATATGAAAGGCAGTCATGTGCGGGACAAGCGGTTTTCATTTGGGGCGCTGGCGCATGGCTTCTGTAGGAGCGAACTTGTTCGCGAGACGCAATATATGAAACAACACGTCGACCGCTTCGCCAACAAGTTGGCTCCTACAGGGAGCGGCGTGTGTCAGTCCAACATAAACAGCGCATCGTTGCTGAACTGCGCTTCAAAGCGCGCCGGCGGCATGGGGCGGCCGAACAGATAGCCCTGAACCTCATCGCAGCCATGCTCGCGCAGAAACTCCAGTTGCTCGTGGGTTTCGACGCCCTCGGCAATCACCGAAAGATTCAAACTGTGGGCCATGGCGATGATGGCTCGAGCGATCTGTGCATCCTGCTCGCCGGATGGCAAACCGTCGACAAAAGTGCGATCGATTTTCAGCACATCGATCGGAAACTGCTTGAGGTAATTCAACGACGAATAACCCGTGCCGAAGTCGTCCACCGCAATGCTCAGGCCCAGACGCTTGAGGCCATCGAGAATCAACATCGCCACGTTGACCTCGCGCATCAGGATACTTTCGGTCAGCTCAAGCTCCAGGCAGGCCGGCGGCAGTCCGGTTTCATTGAGGATCGTGGCGATGCGCGTGCCCAATGTCCCGTCCGCAAACTGCCGCGCAGAAATATTGACCGACACTTTCGGTACGCGCACCTTGGCTTTGTGCCACTCCTTGAGCTGACGGCATGCTTCGGTCAACACCCAATCGCCGACCTCCACCACCAAGCCCAATTCTTCCAGCACGGGAATGAATTCGCCGGGTGGCACTAGCCCTCGGCGCGGATGACGCCAGCGCAGCAAGGCTTCGGTGCCAGTCAAGCGCTTGCCGTCGCCACTGAATTGCGGCTGGTAATACAGCGTGAATTCCTGTTGCTCCAGCGCGTGTCGCAAATCGCTTTCCAGCTCCAGACGCTCAAGCGCGCTGGCGTTCATATCGGCCTGATAGAACTGGAAGTTATTTTTGCCGCGCTCTTTAGCGTGGTACATGGCAGTGTCGGCGTTTTTCATCAGCTGACTCAGCTCATTACCATCCTGCGGGCTGAGTGCGATGCCGATACTGGCCGTGACGAAGAACTCACGCCCTTCCAGCACGAAGGGTTTTACCAGACTGGCGAGGATCTGTTCAGCGACATGGATCGCTCGATTGAGCGCAACCTGTTGGTTGGCGCCCGGTTGCAGCAACAGGGTGAACTCGTCGCCGCCCATCCGCGCAACGGTATCGTCTTCGGCCACGCATTCAAGCAAACGTGCGGCCATGTCTTTGAGCATGCGGTCGCCTGCGGCATGCCCAAGGGAGTCGTTGATCGGCTTGAAACGGTCCAGATCAAGAAACATCAGCACCACCCACGCCTGCTGGCGTTCAGCCTGTTGCAGGGCGGTGTGCAGACGATCCTGAAACAGCGTGCGGTTGGGCAGATGCGTCAATGCGTCGTAGTAGGCCAGTCGATGAATGCGTTGTTCGCTCGCCTTGCGCTCGCTGATGTCAGAGAAAAAGCACACGTAACTCGCCAGGTCGCCTTCGTCGTCGACCACCGCCGTGACGCCAACCCACGCCGGATAATGTTCGCCATTGCGCCGCTTGAGCCACACTTCGCCTTCCCAGCTGCCGCGTTGATTGAGTTGCTTGAGGATGTAACCCAGATGGGCTTCCTGCTGATCTTCGACGGTCAGCATCATTGGCAGTTGATCAAGCACCTGCGCCACGGCGTAACCGCTGACACGGCTGAATGCATCGTTGGCCTGAACGATATACCCGGCAGGGTCGGTGATCAGAATGGCCGAGGTCGAGTGTTCGAATACGGTGGCGGCCATGCGCAAGTCTTTTTCCGCGCGTCGCTGTTGGCTGATGTCGCGGCCCACGCCGAGAATCCCTTCAAACGCCCCGTCCTCGCCCCAGACCAACACCAGCCGCAGTTCAACCGGAATCTTGCGGCCGTCGGCGCGCAGGCAATCAAACAGAAACAACTGCGCCGGTATCTGACCTTGCAACAGCGCCAGTGCTTGCGGGTCGGCCAGCGCTTTGTCGACGCGACTCACCAGGTCATACAAGCCCGAAAGCTGCTGCGGGTTGGCGATGGCAGAAGCCCAGCCGTTTTTGAGCACCCATTCGGCGCTGTAGCCCAGCACGGCATGAACAGACGGACTGACATAGTTGGGTTTGAGGGCGTTATCGGTGGAGAAGATCACGTCGCTGATGCTTTCAGCGAGCATCCGATAACGCTGTTCGCTGTCGCGCAGTGATTCGCTGGCCTCTATCTGCTCGGTGATGTCCTTGGCCAGGCCGATGATCCGCGTGACTTGTCCGCTATCGTTGCGTGCCAAGGCCTGTTCACGGATGTCGAAGCGGCGCCACTGATTTTGCCTGTTGCGAAAACGCAGTTGGAATTGCCTCAGATCGCCACGTGTTTCGTCCAGACGTTCGACGCGCAGCTGTTGGTAGCGTTGGGCATCATCAGGGTGCAGGAGGATTTCCCAGAAATACTCGCCCATCTCCAACAGCTCGGCTTTGTCGTAGCCCAGGGTTTGCCCCAAGTGATGGTTGCTGTAAATCACGCGTCCAGAGATGACCTCCTGGACGTACAAATGGTCGGGCACTGTGCGCACGACGTCCGACCAGAAGCTTTCGCGCTCCTGTAGGGACAGTTCGATCTGCTTGCGTCGGGAAATGTCGGTGATGTTGAGAATAACAGCGTTGAAATCGTCGGGTTGCTCAGGGAGCCTCACCACCAGCCACAGGTGCTGATCGGCCCCTTGCGCGTCGGGCAGGCAAATTTCCATCTCCAGCTGGCTGCTGCCGTCGAGCACGGCATGCAACAGCAGTAGCCCAATGCCTTGGCCGGTCAGAGGGCAGCCCTCGATGAGTTGTCTCCAGATCTGCTCGGGTGTTTCGCTACGCAAAAGGCACGCTGCAACCTGATTGACTTCAGTGATGCGCAGTTGATGCAGCAGGCCCTGGAGCTGCGCGGGATGACGTTCCAGTCGCGCCGTCAGCTCTTCGCTGGTCTGTAATTGAAGACGCTTGAGGTAGTCCGGCAGGTCAGACAGATCGAGCACACAAAGCGCAACGCCGGTGCCTTCGAAAATGTCTTTGTAGCGTCGGCGGCTGTCGTGCAATTCACGTTGGCGCCGGCGCAATCCAAGCAAGGCCAGCAGCGGCACGATGAAACACAGCAGGGCAACCAGGCATTTACCGATCAGTGGCGCGATCAGCTCCTGACGCGACTGGCCAGCATCATAAAGGGCGCGCAGCTGCCAATCGCTATTGGCCAAGGGGACGAGCAGTACTGTCTCGGCGTCAGGGCTGTCTTTGTTCTCAAGGGCCTCTGGGCTGCCGTTGCTGTAAACGACGTGCTGGCTATTGGTGTTTTCCAGCCGCCAGACAGGCTGGAAGTCTTGGGTACTGTGCCGCGTTAACGCTTCGAACATTTGCGTGGTAAAGCGCAGTACCCAATAGCTGCGGCTGTCAGTGCCCGGCTGGCGAATAAACAGATAAAGCTGCGTGCCATCAGGCGCATCTGCGTAGAAATAAGGGTGGTCCGGATTGTTCGCCAGGGTCTGCGCTACGAACGCAGCGTCCGGATCAACGCTGGCGCTTTGCTGCGCAATGGTGCCGGGCGCGTCGATCCAGTCGAAGCTGGTTAGCGCAGGCAGGGTACTGCGCAGCCGGGCTTGCAGTGACGCTTGTTGGTCGGCGGTGTGTGGGCTGTTTCTGGAATCGTCCAGCAGATTCAGGGCGACCTGCGCGGTGAGCGCCAAGTTCAGGCTCAGGCGATCGGCCACTTGCACGCTGTAATCGACACTGCGCTGGCGCTGACTTGCCTGGGTCTGGTGAAACTGCTCGATCAATTGCCACAACAGCAGCATGAGCAGGAGCAGCATTGATACTGCCAACATGCCTTTGAGCGAGCCCCGCCAAGGCGAGGATGCTGCGCTTTTTGCAGAGCGCAATGAGGGAACCGCAGGTGTCGTTGGCAAACTTTGATCCTGACTACTGGACTGAATCAGCGGGTGCGAAAGGCACTATAAGCTTGACGCCAAAAGGGCGGCTAGCATGCCTTGCCTTGTGGCGAACTGCCAGCCCCATTGGGCCTTACGGTTTGCCCTGTCGAGCGCATTCGGGTAGCTTTGCCCGACGCGCAGCGTGTCCGACTTCTGCAAACGTGATCCCACGCTTGCAAGCTTTGCTCCAGCTTACTCATCGCACTTGAGTGTACGCGCCGCTATTGCGGACCAGCCTGTTCAATTCAAGGCCCGGAATAGCCAGACGGCAAGTGTCGGTCGAAAAATAAATGCCGCACTTGAGGCAAAGCTGCGACAAATCTGCGACGCAACCTCAAGCTCGCGGCCTTATTCACAGTCTCATACGCTAGGTTTTTACTTCATGGCTCAATACGTCTTTACCATGCATCGGCTGAGCAAAGTTGTTCCGCCGAAGCGGGAAATCCTGAAAAACATCTCGCTGTCGTTCTTCCCCGGCGCCAAGATCGGCGTTCTCGGGCTCAACGGTTCGGGTAAATCCACGCTGTTGAAAATCATGGCCGGTGTCGATACCGAGTTTGATGGCGAAGCGCGCCCGATGCCGGAGCTCAACATCGGTTACCTGCCTCAGGAACCACAGCTGGATCCGACCAAGACCGTACGCGATGTGGTCGAAGAAGCCGTCAGCGTAATCAAGGATGCCCAGGCGCGTCTGGACGAAGTCTACGCCGCCTATGCCGAGCCGGACGCCGACTTTGACAAGTTGGCCGCCGAACAGGCCAAGCTCGAATCTATCTTGCAGGCCAGCGACGGCCACAACCTTGAGCGCCAACTGGAAGTCGCCGCCGATGCGCTGCGTCTGCCAGCGTGGGACGCCAAGATCGAACACCTCTCCGGTGGTGAAAAGCGTCGTGTCGCGCTGTGCCGTTTGCTGCTGTCGGCGCCGGACATGCTGTTGCTCGACGAACCCACCAACCACCTGGACGCCGATTCTGTCGCCTGGCTGGAGCACTTCCTTCATGATTTCTCGGGTACTGTCGTCGCGATCACGCACGACCGTTACTTCCTGGACAACGTGGCGGGCTGGATTCTGGAACTCGACCGCGGCGCGGGCATTCCTTACGAAGGTAACTACTCGGGCTGGCTCGAAGCTAAATCCGACCGTCTGGCTGCCGAATCCAAGCAGCAGTCGGCCCACGAAAAGGCCATGAAAGAAGAGCTGGAGTGGGTGCGCAAAGGCGCCAAAGCCCGGCAATCCAAATCCAAGGCCCGTCTGCAACGCTTCGAAGAACTGCAATCGCAGGAATTCCAGAAGCGCAGCGAGACCAACGAGATCTACATCCCGGCCGGCCCGCGTCTGGGCGACAAGGTCATCGAATTCAAGAACGTTTCAAAAGGCTATGGCGATCGCGTGTTGATCGACAACCTGTCGTTCTCCATGCCCAAAGGCGCGATCGTTGGGGTTATCGGCGGTAACGGTGCTGGTAAGTCCACGCTGTTCCGCATGCTGATGGGCAAGGAAGCGCCGGATTCGGGCAGCATCGAAATCGGTGAAACCGTACAACTGGCATGTGTCGATCAAAGCCGCGACGATCTGGACGGCAGCAAGACGGTGTTCGCACAGATTTCCGACGGTTCTGATCAGATCAAGATCGGCAACTACGAGATTCCGTCGCGCACTTACGTGGGCCGCTTCAACTTCAAGGGCGGCGATCAGCAGAAGTTCGTGAAGGATCTGTCCGGTGGTGAACGTGGTCGTCTGCACTTGGCGTTGACGCTCAAAGAGGGCGGCAATGTGTTGCTGCTCGACGAACCGTCCAACGACCTTGACGTTGAAACCCTGCGTTCGCTGGAAGAAGCGCTGCTGGACTTCCCGGGCGCTGCCATTGTGATCTCTCACGATCGATGGTTCCTTGACCGTGTGGCGACTCACATCCTGGCCTACGAAGACGATTCGCAAGCGATCTTCTTCGAAGGCAACTACACCGAGTACGAAGCTGATCGTAAAAAACGTTTGGGTGAAGCTGCAGCCCAGCCGCACCGCGTGCGTCACAAGAAACTGGCGTGATTACAGCGGTGTCATGAAAAACGGAGCCTTCGGGCTCCGTTTTTTTGTGGGCGACATCAAAGTTTTCTCACGACCACGCCGGACGCGAATCCCGTGGGAGCGGACCTGTCCGCGAATGCGTCTGCTCTGGCGATGATTGTGATTGGTCAGTTCTCGGTTGAAGGAACCGGCCTCTTCGCGGACAGGTTCGCTCCGGCGAGGTCGGCGCAGTCATCTATCAAACATCCGCCTCAATGGCGACGACTTCAATCACCTGATCACCCGCCGGGCGTTTCCAGTTCACTTCATCCCCTGTCTGCGCGCCGAGCAACGCTCGTCCCAAGGGGGAGGCCCAGTTGATCAAGCCACTGCCGGCATCGGCCTGATCTTCGCCCACCAGTTGGACACGCTGTTGCTGATCATCTTCGTCGGCAAACGTTACCCAGCTGCCGATCTGGATTTTTTCCGTGGACACGGCTGGCGTAACTACTTGCGCGCTTTGCAGCCGTTGATTGAAATAGCGCAGATCACGCTCGATATCCGCCTGCCGCTGTTTATCCGCCTGTTCGCCCAGCGCAGATTGTTCGCTGTGCTGCGCTTGCAGCGATGCCACATGGACCTGCAGCTGCGCCAGACCACTGGCAGTAACGTAATTGGTTTGCTCGCTGACTTGGCGCTCGACCGGTTGATCGGCCTGCGCGGCAGCGTTGTCTTCGTTGACAAAAGCCCTGCTCATGACGTTCTCCCATGTTAAGGTCATGAAAGTTGGGCCACGCTTGGGCCGTAATAGTTTCGCTGGATGTTCAGCCGCAACTTTTGACAGCCTGATGACCAATGTCACTTAGAGCGATAAGCGCGTCCCATATCTTGGGTCGTCTGATGGTCCCAGTCCCGGTCGCGGTCGTTCCAGATACTGGCGCGGCCCTGATCCTGACTGTTCTGATTTTCCAGCATGGCTTGGCATTGCCGGAACCCGTCACCCCACCCTTGGGCGTACAACGAATCCTTCAAATAGCGCGGCACGTTCTTTTTGAATTGCCCCTTCATCACATCGACAGCCTGCCGGCCGCTCCCGCAGCCGTCCTGAAATCCATCAGCAAAGGCGGGGGGATAACCTTCAGCCAATAATTGGTCATGAGAAGACTGACAGCCGGCAATCACTACCACACACCACAGCACAACCCAGCGCGCGTTCATTTGCTATCCCTCAATAGTTAAGGAAAGTCTAGAAGCGGATTTGTGAGTTACTCGTGAATACGCGGTGAGAAATGCATTAACCGATGCTCGGTACAGCGCGTTTAGTTCAGCCATTACGCCCAACGGCAGAGCGTTCTGAAAAAAATTTTAGTAATTTTCCTCTAGACGGCCTGCGATCATTCAAGGGCGTTAGACTAGCCAGTCTGCTTGAACAGCTTTGGAAGCCGGATGAACCTCAGAACCATTTTGATTCTTGGCGCGCTCAGCGCCTTTGGCCCTTTGGCCATCGACTTTTATTTACCCGGATTCCCAGCCATCGCGTTGGCATTCGGCACCGATGAAAAACATGTGCAGCTCACCCTTGCCTCCTATTTTCTGGGGTTGAGCATCGGGCAATTGGCATATGGGCCGGTGGCAGATCGGTTCGGTCGGCGTATTCCTCTGTTGTTTGGCGTCGGATTGTTCACCGTGGCGTCGCTCGCCTGTGCGTTCGCCCCAAGCCTTGAGTGGCTGATCGGCGCGCGCTTCATCCAGGCGTTGGGCGGGTGTGCCGGGATGGTGTTGTCGCGGGCAATTGTCAGTGACAAATGCAATCCGGTGGAGTCGGCCAAAGTCTTCTCACAGCTGATGCTTGTCATGGGCCTGGCGCCGATTCTCGCGCCGATGCTCGGCGGCCTGTTGGTCAACGTATATGGCTGGCAGTCGATCTTCCTGGTGTTGACAGTATTCAGCGCGCTCAGCTCGTTGGCCGTCGCTTTGGGGCTGCCGGAAAGCATGGCTGCCAATCATCCGCGTCAGCCGCTCTCCGGCGCATTCACGCAGTATCGGCGGCTGCTGGGAGATCGCGTATTTCTGGGTCATGCATTGACTGGCGGCATCGCTATAGCCGGGATGTTCGCCTACATCGCAGGTTCCCCTTTCGTCTTTATCAAGCTTTATGGCGTGCCCGCGGAGCACTATGGCTGGCTGTTCGGGATCAACGCCGCAGGCTTTATTTTGACCGCCCAGGTGAACGCCCGGATGGTCGGTCGTTATGGGCCGGCATGGCTGCTGTCGCGGGCCGTCTGGGTGTACCTGGCGGCGGCGCTGGTGATGCTGCTGATTGCCAACATGCACACGGCAAAACTATGGCCGTTGCTGGTGCCGCTGTTCGTCTACATCGCCAGTCTGGGTTTCATCATTCCTAACTCGTCTGCCTGCGCAATGACCGGGCAAGGGCAGCGCGCGGGGAGTGCTTCGGCGTTGCTGGGCTGTCTGCAATTCAGCGTGGCCGCAGGCGCAGCAGCATTGGTCGGCGTGCTGCACGACGGCACTGCGGTGCCAATGGCAACGGTCATCAGCCTCTGTGGTGTGCTCGCTGTGGCACTGGCCGTGTTCACTCGTCGCCTGCAAAAAATGCGCGATGGGGTGACAGTGCGCACCGATGTGCGAGTCTGAATGAGATAGATGTTTTGAGGGGAATGCGGCGGTGTTCTCCAATAGCAGCTATTGGAATCGTCTGATATTGATGTGTGAGCGAACTTTTCATTGTTCATGTATCAGACGAATTCGACTCCAAGTTTGCAGGCTTGGACTACTTGTGTCGCGGATATGTCTTACAAGTTAGGTCTGTGGCTGCGCCAATTGAAAGCGTCCGTACCGAGTTTGATGCTGTGTGTGAAATTTGATAAAGCTGTTTTTCATGAAGGAACCTGGAGCAATCGTTGTAGGCAATTACCTCGAGCTAAATTACCTGCTGTTATTCAATTTCAGGGCAGGCTCGAAATGGAGCGGCTTTCAAGGCGAAAACCCGATAAATCTTATCTGCGACGTCTTGCCAACGTTGTGCCGGGTTCTGCCTGTCGGATGCCGCTGCTCTGCCTTTGCCGGCATTGGTCCAATTTCTATCCTGCACGCAACGCTTATACTGATGCCCCAAGTGTGTCGCATTAAAAGTGCGTACATGGGGCTGTAAGGGTTATGGCAGGCAATCTGTAGGGAGCTTGCCAGCCGGACATCATGTGCTCATTTACTGATCTCAATCAGCAAATTTGATAATGCTGAACTGGATCGATTACGTACGTTGTTAGACGCGATGTAGTGGGTATATGAAAAAGGCTGGCATGTTAATTACGGCTTTGCTTTTGGCGGCTTAGCGTCTTGGCCGCTGGCAAATCGATGTCACTATGTCATCGCTATAGACGATTGTTTCAACAGGGAGTTAACACATGGAAAACGCACCTTGCATTAGCCACATAGCCGCGCTGTTGGCTGACCCCAAGCGCAGCGCAATGATGTGGGCGATGATGGACGGGACTTCTCGGTCAGCGGATGAATTGGCGCTGCTGGTCGGACTTTCAACATCCTCGGCGGGTGCGCATCTGGCGCGGCTGGCCTCGGGCGGTCTGCTCAAGCAGGAAGCACGAGGTCGAAAGCGCTTTTTCAGACTGGCAGCACCGCAGGTGGGTGCTGCGGTTGAGGCCTTGGCCAGTGCGTCGATGGTGAGCGCTCAGGTGATCAGTCGCAGCGCTCCTGCGCCGTTGCCCGTCATGGCGCTGCGTCGCGCACGTATCTGCGCCGATCACCTGGGCGGCGAAATGGGTACAGACTTGTACAACCGCATGCTGGGAGCGGGGTGGATTGAGCATTCGGAGCAGCGGTTGGAGGTGACCAGCGTGGGCATATCCAAATTTGCCGAGCGCGGGATTTTTGTGACGGCGCTGGCGCACAGTCAGCGCGAAACAGCCTGTGCCTGCGCCGACTGCGTCGAGCAGAATCCGCATCTGGGAGGCGCATTGGGCGCAGGTCTGCTGCAACTGTTCATGCAACTGGGCTGGTTGCGTCCGACGGAGGAATCCAGCACGTTGCAGGTGTCTTCGGACGGTCAGCGAGAGATCAACAAAATCGCATCGGCCGCCTGACCTGATTTCTTCGCCGCCGGGAGAATGAAAGGGGCAGCTCAAAAGCTGCCCCTTTTTTATGCGCCCGATACGAGCCGGTCGCTGGCGAAGGTTGTCCTGATCAGGGTTTGATCAATCTCGCGTCCAGGCTGTTCTGGGCCAAGCGTTTTGCCTGATCCTGAGTCATGCCGAGATGGGTGTGCAGGGCGTAGAAGTTTTCCGTCACATAACCGCCGAAATACGCGGGGTCATCGGAATTCACCGTGACCTTCACGCCGCGCTCGAGCATGTCGAGAATGTTGTGCTGGGCCATATCGTCGAACACGCAGAGCTTGGTGTTGGACAGTGGGCACACCGTCAGCGGGATCTGCTCGTCAATGATCCGTTGCATCAGACGTTCATCTTCAATAGCGCGAACGCCGTGGTCGATTCGCTGAATTTTCAGCAGATCCAGCGCTTCCCAGATGTACTCGGGCGGGCCTTCTTCGCCAGCATGAGCAACCGTTAAAAAGCCTTCACCCCGCGCACGATCAAAGACGCGTTTGAACTTGCTCGGCGGGTGGCCCATTTCCGAGCTGTCGAGCCCTACGGCCACGAAGGCATCGCGAAACGGCAGGGCCAGGTCGAGGGTTTTTTCAGCTTCGTCTTCGCTCAGGTGGCGCAGAAAACTCAAGATCAGGCCGCTGCTGATCCCCAGTTTCTGCTGACCGTCTTTCAGAGCGCCAGCGATGCCGTTGAGCACGACTTCAAAAGGGATGCCGCGATCTGTGTGGGTCTGAGGGTCGAAGAACGGTTCGGTGTGAATCACATTCTGCGCCTTGCAGCGCTCAAGGTACGCCCAGGTCAGATCGTAGAAATCCTGCTCGGTGCGCAGCACGTCTGCGCCCTGGTAATAGAGGTCCAGAAACTCCTGCAGATTATTGAAAGCGTAGGCGCCACGCAGGGCTTCGACGTCGTTCCAGGGCAGGGCGATCTTGTTGCGTTCGGCAAGTGCGAACAGCAGTTCGGGCTCCAGCGAACCCTCCAGATGCAAGTGCAGTTCTGCCTTGGGCAGGGCGTTCAACCAATCGTACATGTGCTTTTCTCATCAGGTGCAATGGTCGGCATTCTACAGAGTCATGTCCGCTGGCTGGGCAAAACCTGACCAGAAGGTTCATTCGCTGCTGAACGCTGGGGGAGCCAACGTGTTGGCGAGCCATTTATGGGCGGTGTCACGAATCAACGCTCGCGAACAAGTTCGCTCCTACAGAGGTGGTTCCAGTTCGCGTCGATAGGCGTAGGTGTCGGCAAAGCGTGACAGCAGAAATTCAGCGCAGGTGGTGACCGGATAGAGCGGTGGATGCTCCGCGTCGGCGCAACCTGGCAGACACTCAATACGCGTGTCGGGATGGGGTTCTGCAAAAAACGGCATGGAGTAACGGTCCACCCCCAGCGGGCTGACGACCCGATGCGGCGTCGACACGTACCGATCATTGCTCCAGCGCGCCATCATGTCTCCCAAATTGACCACGAACGTGTCGGCAATCGGCGGGGCGTCGACCCACTGCCCGCGCACGTCGCGAACCTGCAGGCCGCCCGCTACATCCTGGTAAAGCAGGGTGATGCAGCCGTAATCGGTATGGGCGCCAGCGCCTTGCTGTTGTTCGCTGGTGGCAGTGTGGCGCGGTGGGTAATGAATCATGCGCAGCACGCTCACGGGTTGCTTGAAGCGCTGATCGAAAAAGTCGAGGTCGGTGCCCAGCGCCGGCGTCATGGCTCGCAGCAACGCCAGGGCCAAGGCCTGCATATCTTTGTAATGCTGCTCCATGAGCACCTCCCAGCCTGGCAGGTCTGGGTGGCGATTGGGCCCACGAAGCGGTTTGCCTGCGAGCACGTCCGGGTGGTCCGCCGGTAAATGCAGGCCCATGTCGAAGGTTTCTTTCAGATCGCTGGGCAGGGCAGGGTCCAGCTGTTCGGTGGCGATGGCGCCGTAACCGCGATGGTGCTGGCTTTGAGTGATGTCTATCTTCAGTTTGTCTGCACTTGGCAGTGCGAAAAATTGCTGGGCCGCACCAATGACCTGTTCGATGCGTTGCGCGCTGATGGGGTGACCAGTGATGTAGAAAAATCCCCACTCGCGGCAGGCACTGTCGATTTGCCGGGCGACTTCATGCCAAGCCTGGTCGTCGCTCGCGTAAAGCGGGGAGATGTCGATGATGGGAAGCGGGTTCATGAGGGCTCCGTGGTGGTCTGCGTAGGAGCGCGCTTGCCCGCGATGGCGTTATTCCAGAAACATTGATGTCGTCTGAAACACCGCTATCGCGGGCAAGCGCGCTCCTACAATGGTCCGATCCTGCAGGGGTTACTTCGGCAAATCCGCCTTGATCCCTTCCACGTAATAATTCATTGACGCCAGTTCTGCATTGGTCGCGATGCTGCCCGCCGGAATTTTCACGGCGCCGGTCTGGTCCTTGATCGGCCCGGTGAAAGGGTGAAAGGCGCCGCTTTCAATGTCAGCAATGATCTTCTCTGCTTCGGTTTTCACCTGCGCGGGCACCACATCGCTGATCGGCAACTGCACCGTGCCTTCCTTCAAGCCACCCCAGTAATCCTGGGATTTCCAGGTGCCATCAAGCACGGCCTGGGTCGCTTGAGTGTAGTGCGGGCCCCAATTGTTGACGATGGAGGTCAGCACGGCCTTTGGCCCGAAGTGCGCCATGTCCGAGGCATAACCCACGGCATAGACCCCGCGACGCTCGGCCGCCTGGATCGGCGCCGGGCTGTCGGTGTGCTGGAAGATCACGTCAGCGCCCTGATCGATCAGCGCGTTTGCGGCATCAGCCTCTTTGCCCGGATCGAACCAGGAGTTAACCCACACCACTTTGATTTCAGTGCCGGGGTTGTATTTGTCCAGCGCCAGTTGAATAGCGTTGATGTCGCGCAGCACTTCCGGGATCGGGAACGACGCCACGTAGCCGATCTTCTTGGTCTTGGTCATCTTCGCTGCCAGGAACCCGCCCACATAACGGCCTTCGTAGGTGCGGGCCAGGTAGGTGCCCATGTTCTTGTCCTGCTTGTATCCGGTCGCGTGTTCGAACGTCACTTTCGGGAATTGCTTGGCGACTTTCAGCGTAGGGTTCATGTAGCCGAACGAGGTAGTGAAGATCAGGTCATAACCGCCCTTGGCCATGTTGCGGATGACTCGCTCGGCGTCGGCACCTTCAGGCACGTTCTCCACGAAACTGGTCGTCACTTTGTCGCCGAGTGCATCAGCCATCGCCTTGCGGCCTTGCTCATGCTGATAGGTCCAGCCGTGATCGCCGATCGGGCCGATATAAACGAAGCCGACTTTCAGCGGATCCGCTGCGATCGCCATCAGGCTGGAACCCAGACCAACGACAGCGGCCATGGCACACAGTAATTTTTTCAGCGGACGACGTGAGTGGAGAGTGGAAAGCATGCAGGTCAAGCTCCTTGGGTCTTGTTGGCCAGGCCGTCTGGGCGGGCTAGGCGATCAATGCAAAAAGCTGACCAGTTAGACAAGTAAGCGTGTGACTGAGGATTTGAGCCCCTCACGGGCCGGTTGCTTGCTACGAACGCGGCCCGCGACGGTGCGCAGCTGCGACATATCGACGCGAACTGGTGCAGACGGCCGCTTATTGCCCTTTGCCTTGAAACCTTTGGACACAAACCGCACTCTCAAGCGCTCGGACCTCGATCAACTCATGGACGCCGCGGCTTTTGTGGCAAAGGTAAAGCAACAATGGGCGCGATTCTCAAGCAAGAAAAGTTTCTCCTGTTGGCCCTCATCGCGACGTTTTTCGCGTATGGCTTCGAACATCAATTCCTCAGCCACGGCCACGCCGTCGCACTGATCTCAGGCATCGTGCTGGTTGGTTTCATCGTGTGTGCGTCGATGCGCGTAGCACACCATGCCGAGATGCTGGCGGAAAAAGTCGGCGACCCCTACGGCACCATGATCCTCACCCTTTCGGCGGTGCTGGTTGAAGTGGTGATCCTGGCGATCATGATGAACAACGAGCCTTCGCCAACGCTGGTGCGGGACACGATTTACTCAGCCGTGATGCTCGACATCAACGGCATTCTGGGCCTGGCCGCGCTGATGGGCGGGCTCAAGCATGGCGAACAGTCCTACAACGATGATTCGGCGCGAACCTACAGCGTCATGATCCTGACCGCCATGGGCGTGTCGATGGTGGTGCCGGAGTTCATTCCCGAAGGTGACTGGAAGATCTATTCGGCGTTCACCATTGGCGCGATGGTTGTGCTGTATACGCTGTTCCTGCGCATGCAGGTCGGCCCGCACAGTTACTTTTTCAGCTACAGCTACCCCGACAAGAAGCGCCGCAAGGACCAGCCAGAGCAAGAGGCCAAGCCGGTCAACCTCACGCTGTCCATCGGCATTCTGGTGTTCGGCGTGGTGGTGATTGGCGCGCTGGCCGAGGTGATGTCGAAGACCGTCGACCTGGGGCTGGAAGGAAGTGGGGCGCCGCCCGTGATGACGGCAATTCTGGTGGCAGCGATTTCAGCGGCGCCGGAGATTCTCACGGCATTGCGCGCAGCCCTGGCCAACCGTATGCAATCGGTGGTCAACATCGCATTGGGCGCTTCGTTGTCCACAGTGATCCTGACCGTACCGGTAATGGAAGCCATGGCGCTGTACACTGGCCAGCCGTTTCAAATGGCGATGACTCCAGTGCAGACGGTGATGATCTTCATTACCTTGCTGGTCAGCGCGATCAACCTGAACGACGGCGAAACCAACGCGATAGAGGGCATGACCCACTTCGTGCTGTTCGCGACGTTCATTATGTTATCTTGTCTGGGGCTGTAGGCATCGTACTGATTCGTGGGAGCGGACCTGTCCGCGAAGAGGCCGGCAAGCTCGACAGATATCTTTGCCAGTCAGATTGTATTCGCGGACAGGTCCGCTCCCACGGGTTATCGATCCAGGTGTGTCAACCGCTGATCAACTCCTTCGCCGCCTGCCGATGATCAGCAATCAATCCCTGCACATCCAACCCTTCAACCTGCCCGTCGATGACCCGCCACTGACCGCCGATCATCACCCGATCTGCGCGGTCTGCACCGCACAGCAACAAAGCCGACACCGGATCATGGCTGCCTGAAAACCTCAGTTCATCCAGCTTGAACAGCGCCAGATCCGCCTGCTTGCCAACAGCCAGTTCGCCAATATCACTGCGGCCCAGCAATGTCGCCGAACCCTTGGTCGCCCATCCCAAAACCAACTCAGGCGTAATCTTTTCAGCGCCATAGCGCAGTCGCTGCAGATACAGCGCCTGTTTGGTTTCCAGCATCATGTTCGATGCATCGTTGGAGGCCGAGCCGTCGACGCCCAGCCCAATCGGCGCGCCCGCCGCGATCAGGTCCAGCGTCGGGCAGATCCCTGAAGCCAGACGCATGTTCGAACTCGGGCAATGACACACGCCGGTGCCGGCTTGCCCCAGTCGGGCGATTTCATCGGGGTTGAAGTGAATGCCATGGGCCAGCCAGGTGCGCGGTCCGAGCCAACCGACGCTGTCCAGATAGTCCACAGTGCGCAGGCCGAAACGCTGCAGACAAAAATCCTCCTCGTCGAGGGTTTCGGCCAGGTGTGTGTGCAGGCGGACGTCGAGTTTTTCGGCCAGCGCGGCGCTCTCTTTCATGATCTGCGGTGTGACCGAGAATGGCGAGCAGGGCGCCAGGGCGATCTGGATTTGCGCGCCGTCGCCACGCTCGTGATACGTGCTGATCAGGCGCTGACTGTCCTCCAGAATGACCTCGCCCTGCTGCACTGTTTGTTGCGGCGGCAAGCCCCCGTCGTCCTCGCCCAGACTCATCGAACCCCGCGTTAGCATCGCGCGCATGCCCAACTCGCGCACGCTTTGCACCTGAACATCGATGGCGTTTTCCAGCCCGTCCGGGAACAGATAGTGATGATCGGCAGCGGTGGTGCAACCCGACAACAACAGTTCGGTGAGCGCGACTTTACTGGCGAGCGCGAGCTTTTCCGGGGTCAAGCGCGCCCAGACCGGGTACAGGGTTTTCAACCACGGGAACAAGGGCTGATTCACCACCGGCCCCCAGGCGCGGGTCAGGGTTTGGTAGAAGTGATGGTGGGTGTTGATCAGCCCCGGCAGCAGCACATGCTCGCGGGCATCGAAGATTTGATCGCAGGGCTGCGAAGGTTGCTCGCCGCTGGCCAGCAGCTCAGTGATGATGCCGCCCTCGATGACCAGTCCGCCTCGGGCGTCGAGGTCATTGGCGGTGAAAACAGCAAGCGGGTTTTTTAACCAGATACGGATCGCAGGCATTGGCCGGCTCCTCTGAAAAATGGGTTCAGGTTCGCCAGCTCAGTGTTGCCCTGTCTGCTGATCCAGGGTCGCTGCGGCTTCGAGTGACGCCGGGCGAGGATGGGAGTTTAGATATCGTTTATCGGCTAATCAACTCAAACGAGAGCTCTGTAGGGGCGAACTTGTTCGCGAGGGGGCCTGCCGGCGTACAAACCCTCTCGCCAACAAGTTGGCTCCTACAGATCAGGCGACTGCTTCAGGTATTACCAGGCAATCGTCTCGCCACGATAGTTGATGAAGTGATGCCCGCCTTTGCCGGCATAGGCGCCCAGCTGTTCCACCAGTCCGCTGGTGCTGGTTTCAACGTCGATATCAGCGCCTTCGCCGCCCATCGCGGTTCTGACCCAGCCCGGATGCATCGACAGCACGGTGATTTTGCTATCGCCCAGTTGCGTGAAAAAGCTATGGGTCATCGAGTTCAGCGCAGCTTTGCTGGCCTTGTACAGCGCCATTTCCGGCGCATCCGGGATGGCGACGCTGCCCAGCACAGAGCTCATAAAGGCGATGGTGCCGGTTTCAGATATCTGACCGACGAAGCGCTCGGCCAGACGAATCGGTGCGACGGCGTTGGTCAGAAACAGCTGGCCCAACTCGGCGGCGGTGGATTTCGCCGCGCTCTGGTGGGCTGCGCCCATGACGCCAGCGTTCACGAACAGCAGATCGAAGGTCTGATCTTTCAAATTAAGGGAAAGCACTTCCAGCGAGGATTGCTCATCGATGTCTAGCGTCTCGATGCGCACGCCGGGGACTTTTTTCAGCTCTTCGGCTTTGTGTTGATCACGGACGGTGGCGATGACGTTCCAGCCTTGCTCGGTCAAGCGTTGCACCAAGCCCAGACCCAAACCTCGGGACGCGCCAATGATCAGGGCAGTTTTGTTGGCAGGCATGAAGGGTAACTCCTGTGCAGAAAACGAAATGCAGCTTCCAGAAAAGTGGACCGCGCGCGTCGGCAGGAATTTGATCTGCCTGCGCAACGGTCGTCGACTTTATGAAGAGGCTGTGAAAAGGAGCTTGCTCGCGATTGCGCCAATACGAGCGACACAATGTAACGAATGTGGCGGCCCTCCGCGAGCAAGCTCCCTCCCGCTGGACATTCGCAAACTCGGAATCAGTGGCCGGCCTGCCAAGGCTGCCCCAGCGAAACCGGCGCATACAAGCGCGTACGCAGAGCATTGCGTGAGAGCATCACCAAAACCACGATGGTTGCGACATACGGCAGCATGGCGAGCAAGTTGGACGGGATCGCCAGGCCAATCCCTTGCGCTACCAGATACACAATGCTGGCGAATCCGAACAGGTAAGCGCCTAGCAATAGTCGCCATACTCGCCAACTGGCAAACACTACCAGCGCCAAGGCGATCCAGCCGCGTCCGGCGCTCATGTTCTCGGCCCACATTGGCGTGTAGGCCAGCGACAGATACGCGCCAGCCAGCCCCGCCATCGCCCCGCCAAACAACACGGCCATTGTTCGCACCCGCAGCACTGGCAACCCCATCGCACTGGCGGCGTCAGGGTTTTCTCCTACAGCCTGAATGATCAAACCGACACGACTTTTCAGAAGCGTCCACGCAACCAAAGCGAACAGCGCGAAGGACAGATACACCAAAATGTCCTGAGCAAAGAGCATCCGACCGATCAGCGGGATATCGCTCAAATACGGAATCGCCAGCGGTTCGAAACCTTGCAGCGGCTTCCCGACCCAGGCTGCGCCGATAAAGCTGGAAAGTCCGACGCCGAATATCGTCAGCGCCAGCCCGGTTGCCACTTGATTGGCATTGAACACCAGCGCAACCAGAGCGAACAGCGATGACAACAGCATGCCCGCGAGCATCGCCAGCAGTACGCCCAGCCACAAATTGCCGGTGCTCAGCGCGACGATGAACCCGATCACCGCGCCAAACAGCATCATGCCTTCCTGCCCAAGGTTGAGGACGCCGCTTTTTTCGCAGATCAACTCGCCCAGCGCCACCAACAACAACGGCGTACCGCAGCGCACCGTGGCGAAGAAAATATTGCTCAACAGATCGATATCCATCACACGGCTCCGGCGATTGGTGCCGCTTGGCGGCGAGACCAGCGCACCTTGAGGCGCGGCCGGTAGAGGATCAGCACATCGCAGGCCAGCAGGAAGAACAGCATCATTCCCTGGAATAACTGCGTGATGGCCTGTGGAAGATTGAGCGTCATTTGCGCGCTCTCGCCGCCCAGATAAAGAAGCGCCATCAACAGGCTGGAAAACAAAATACCGATGGGGTTGAGGCGGCCAAGAAACGCCACCGTGATTGCTGCGTAGCCGTACCCGGGCGACACCTGCGGAACCAGTTGGCCAATGGGACCAGTGACTTCGCACACACCTGCCAAACCCGCAAGGCCGCCGCTGATCAGCAAGGCCAGCCAGACCAGACGTTTCTCGCGAAACCCGACGAAGCCGGCTGCCCGTTTGTCCAGGCCAAGCACCTTGATTTGGAATCCCACAAAGCTGCGTTGCAGCAGTACCCAGACCGCGACCAGCGCCAGCAGCGCGAAATACACCCCCGCGTGCGCCCGGCCGTCTTCCATCAACAGCGGCAAACGGCTTGCGTCGCCAAACATCGCGGACTCTGGGAAGTTCATGCCAGCAGGATCTTTCAGCGGGCCGTGTACGAAATACAGCAGCAGGTTCAGCGCGATGTAATTGAGCATGATGCTGGTGAGGATTTCGTTGGCGTTGAAATGAGTGCGCAACCAAGCGGTCAGGCCAGCCCACGCAGCCCCTGCCAACACTCCGGTGAGCAGAATCAGCGCCAGTGCCCAGCGGCTTTCTATGTCTATGATGTTGACCGCCACGGCACTTCCCGCCAGCGCGCCCATCAGCAATTGCCCTTCGGCGCCGATGTTCCAGATGCGCGCTTGATACACCACGGCAAGGCCTAGCGCGCACAGCAGGATCGGCAGGGTTTTGACCAGTAACTCCGAAACGCCATAGAGATCACTGACCGGTGCGATTAGCAGCGTGTGCAGCGTCAGCAGCGGGTCCAGACCCAGCAGCAAAAACAGCAGCGAGCCGCAGATCAACGTCAGTGCAGCAGCCAGCAAAGGGGAAAACCACAACATGGGGCGCGATTGTTGCCCGCGCGGTTCCAGGGAAAGCAGCATCGGAATCTCCGTCAGTCGTGTCACGACGCGTCAGGTTGAAAGGATCGGGCGGATGCGCCCTCGAACTGCCCAGCCATCCAGCCGCCGACTTGCGCCTGGGTGACGCTTGCGGTGGGTGCCAGCGGTGAAAGTTCGCCGCTGCACAAGGCGCCCAGCCGATCGCTGATCTGGAACAGTTCATCGAGGTCTTCGGAAATCACCAAAATGGCTGCGCCCGCGTCGCGCAAGGCGATGAGCGCACGATGAATCGCTGCCGCGGCGCCCACGTCTACGCCCCAGGTCGGGTGTGCCGCGACCAGCAACTTCGGCGCCTGCAGGATTTCTCGACCGAGAATGAATTTCTGCAGATTGCCTCCCGACAGGCTGCGGGCGGGTGTTTGCGCATTCGGCGTTTTCACGGCGAAGCGTTCAATAATCGCTTCAGCCAAGGCCTGCACTTTGCCTCGGTGGATAAGCCCTTTGCTGACCAACCCTTGCTGAAACGCGGTGAGCAGCGCGTTATCGGCCAGGCTCATTTCTGGCACGGCGCCGTGGCCCAGCCGTTCCGCCGGGACAAACGCCAGACCTTGCCGGCGGCGAGCATCCGGGCGCAGATGGCCCACATTCAGTTCGCGGAAACGTATGCGCGAAGATTCGATCTTGTTCAGGGTTTGTTCGCCGCTGAGCAGGGCCAACAACTCGTCCTGGCCGTTGCCCGCGACACCTGCGATGCCGACGATCTCACCGCTGCGCACCGCAAGATTGATGTCTTTGAGTGAGCTGCCAAAGGGGTCGGGATTGCGCCAGGCCAATTGTTCGACGCGTAGAAACGCCGCGCCGCCTTCGGCCTTGGGGTACTGCGCCACCAGCCCCTCGGCATCACCCACCATCAGCCGCGCCAGTTCCAGGTCGCTGCATTGTGAAGGGATGCAGTGCCCGGAAACTTTGCCTCCCCGCAGCACGGTAGCCCTGTGACATAGCGCACGGACTTCGCCCAGTTTGTGGCTGATGAATAGAATGCTGCAGCCTTCTGCCGCGAGCCTTCTCAGGGTCACGAACAGATCTTCTGCCTCCTGCGGCGTCAGCACCGAGGTGGGCTCGTCGAGGATCAACAAGCGAATGTCCTGCATCAGGCAGCGAATGATTTCGACCTTCTGCCGTTCGCCAATGGACAGGCTGTGCACCAGTCGGTGTGGTTCTACGGCCATCCCGTAGCGCTGGGAGACCTCGCGAATTCTCGGCTCAAGCTGCTTTGGCGTGCCCGCTGCTGCCCCCAAAGCCAGGGCAATGTTCTGCGCGACCGTGAGGGTTTCGAACAGCGAGAAGTGCTGGAACACCATGCCGATGCCCAGCGTCCGTGCCTGAGCGGGATTGCGCATGGTCATTGGCTCGCCCTGCCAAATGATCTGACCTGCGTCCGGCTGCACGACGCCGTAGATGATCTTCATCAATGTGCTTTTGCCGGCGCCGTTTTCACCTAATAAGGCGTGAATTTCGCCGGGTTCAATCATCAGATCGATAGCGTCGTTGGCAACGCAGCCGGGGTAGCGTTTGGTGATGTGACGCAAGTGCAGACGTTTATTGGCCGTTGGACTGGACATGAATGTCTCGAGTTGGAATTGGATCGCCTGATCACTTAGCAATTTCCTGGCCAGGCGGTCAGGTTTTCCACATTTCCACCGATCGCTACCCAGGGTTGGCCCCTGTAGAAGCGAATTCATTTGCCAGACGTCGGTATTTCAACACTCAGGCGTGTTGCCGCAGTATTTCTCGCGCATGAATTCGCTCCTACAAGTGCGCAGCCGTATGGTCAAGGCACCAGTTCAGGGCACTTTGGATTCAGGACGACTTAATATGACCCGCTGACGCTGTACAAAAAACAACCAACCTTCACCGGGCGAGATATCCCAAGCCCCACAGGCAGGATTGCACGGGTTATCCACAGGTTGATCCACCGTTTATGTGCGAAAGCTCAATGAATGGGCATAACCACAGAATCGCTAGTATCGAGTCGCGATAAGGCGCGCTAACTCACTGTTTTTCGACATTTTTAAGCAGTGGATAAGATGTTTGATCAAAATTTGATCAGCTGTCTCAAAGCCATATAAAACAGGGGCCGCAGACGGATGTGCTCAGCTTGTCCACAGGCGGATGCACAGTAGATGTGGGCAAGTGTGACAGTTGAGTGATGACCTTATTGGACAGGGTCGCGATGCAGCATGATGCGGCCGCGGCTGATGTCGGCAAGCTGCTTTTGCAGCGCGTCGAAGTGTTCCGGGCCGATGGCAACGGACAGCTCCACACCGTTGGCGGTGAAGGTCTCTTCCTGAATCAACGCGTTGATGTCGGCCAGTCTTACTTTCACCACAGCCAGTTCGCTGAAGCTGCAGTCAAACTGCACCATCACGCGATGGATCAGTGGCAGACGCTCTGCCTGTTGCAGGCATTTATTGGCACCCCCTCCGTAAGCGCGGGCCAAGCCTCCGGTGCCCAGTTGAATGCCGCCGTACCAGCGAATGACCAGCACCACCACTTGATCAAAGTCCTGAGCGTCTATCGCCGCTAGAATCGGTCGCCCTGCGGTACCGCCGGGCTCGCCGTCGTCAGTGCTGCGGTATTGAGCCCCCAGCTTCCACGCCCAGCAATTGTGCGTGGCATTGAGGTCGCTGTTTTGCTCGATGAAGGTTTGCGCGTCAGCCGGCGTATTGATTGGCGCGGCGAGGGTGATGAAGCAGCTCTTGCGAATGTCTTCACGCCATTCACAAGGGCCGACAAGGGTAAAAGGCATTAAAAAATTCCAACTGACGGCACGAGGTTTCGAGCATTCAAAGCGTAGGAGGCGTGAGGCCACAACCCTTGAGAATGATGCGAATCAGATTGTCGCCCGCCGCTTCCATGTCCTGCTTGGTCAGGCGTGTGCGGCCTGTGACCTGGCAGATCTGGGTGGCGAAGTCGGCGTAATGCTGGGTGCTGCCCCACAGCAGGAAGATCAGGTGAACGGGGTCGACCGGGTCCATCTTTCCCGCGTCGATCCAGGCCTGAAACACACCGGCACGTCCCTGAAACCAGGTGCGGTAATCCTGACTGAAATACTCGTTCAAACACTCGCCGCCGCTGATGATTTCCATCGCGAAGATGCGTGACGCCTGCGGTTGTCGGCGAGAGAACTCCATCTTGGCGCGTATGTAATGAGTCAGCGCCAGAGCGGGATCGTCCTCGGCCTTGAGGTTGTTGAACGTGCTATCCCACAACTCAATGATGTTACTCAGCACCGCGATATAAAGGCCCAGCTTGTTGGTGAAGTAATAGTGCAAATTCGCCTTCGGCAACCCGGCGTTCTGCGCGATGGTATTCATGCTGGTGCCTTTGAAACCGTGACGCGCAAATTCGTCTTCGGCCGCTTTCATGATCGCTTCTTCGTTTTTCTGACGAATGCGGCTCGCAGGCTTCGTGGCGCCGGGATTGTGTGCAGGGACTTCAAGGGTCATGTGCGATTCCAAGGGATCATTGGGTGCGACGGTGTGAACAGATAACGCACCCGCGACGATCCGACAAGCGTTCGCGGTGGAAAATTAGCGCTCTAACGCCTCGATCTCATGCTTTTGTTTAGGCGCGGCCTGTTTGGCTTCCGGCAACAGCAGGCACATGACGATGGCGGTAAGGCCGCCGCTGGTGATGGCCGAATCAAAAAGGTTCTGGACCAGCTTTGGCAGGTGATGCAGCAGGGCAGGTTGCGCCGCAATTCCCAGCCCTACGCCGAACGAGGTAGCGATGATCAGCATGCTCCGGCGGTCCAGCGGCGACTGCGCCAGAATTCGTACGCCCGCCGCCGCGACACTGCCAAACATCACCAGTGTCGCGCCGCCCAGTACAGGTTTGGGGATCTGTTGCAGGATCGCGCCGATAACTGGAAACAGACCAAGCATGAACAGGATTACGCCGATGTAAAGGCCGACGTAGCGACTGGCAACGCCGGTCAACTGGATCACCCCGTTGTTCTGGGCGAATGTGGTGTTGGGAAACGCGCTGAACGTGGCGGCGATCATGCAACTGACCCCGTCGCCGAGAATGCCGCCTTTAAGTCTGGCGATGTAGCCGGGGCCTTTGATTGGCTCACGGGACAGCATGCAGTTGGCAGTAAGGTCGCCCACGGTTTCGATACTGCTGATCAGATAAATAAGCGCTACAGGCAGGAAAGCGGTCCAGTCGAAGGCGAAACCAAACTTGAATGGTGCAGGAATGCTGATCAGCGCAACGTGGGCGATCGACTGCGGCACTAGTTTTCCGCTGAACCAGGCAGCCAGGCAGCCCACTGCCAGCCCGATGATGATTGCCGAAAGGCGAATCCAGGGCGCAGTCGAGCGGTTGAGCAGGATGATGACAACCAGCACGAGGGCCCCAAGGGCAAGATTGATAGGTTCGCCGAAGTCCGGCGCGTTAAATCCGCCGCCCAGGTCGGTCACTCCGACTTTGATCAGGCTCACACCGATGAGGGTAATGACGATACCGGTCACCAATGGCGTGATGATCCGGCGCAATTGTCCGATAAAACGGCTGAGGACGATCTGCACGGCGGCGCCGAAAAAACACACACCGAAAATCATCGCCATGATGTCTTCCGGGCTGCCGCCGCGCTGCTTGACCATAAAGCCGGCCGACAAGACCGCGCCCAAGAACGCAAAGCTGGTGCCCTGCAGACAAATCATTCCAGCGCCAATGCCGAACGGCCTGCGGGCCTGGATGAAGGTTCCTACACCTGAAACCATCAAGGCCATGCTGATCAGGTACGGCAAGTAATCAGTAAGCCCGAGCGTTGAGCCGATAATCAGCGGGGGCGTAATGATGCCAACGAACGCCGCAAGCACGTGCTGAATGGCGGCCAGTGTGGCGGGTAATGGTTTGGGGCGATCGTTGAGGCCGTAAATCAGTTCGCTGTTGCTGGAAGGATCGGGTTGCATGCTGGACTCTCGGTTTTTGGAGTGAGCCGGATCCCCCTGACTGTCGGTCATGCTGCTTTGGGCAAGTAGCACGATGATTCAGCGAGGGGGATCCGAGGTCAGCTCTGCAAAAAGCTGTCCAACTGATCAGGTTGTTGCATTCCCGTTAGGGTTTTTCTAATTTAAATCATGCAATTAAAATTTTTTCTGCCGAACTCCTGAGTTAGCCGCAAGCGCTGCACAGAGTAAAAAGGCCTCATCTCGTCGCAGCCAGCGTTTCCAAAAAGCTCTCGAGCACCAAATGAGGGCGACGACCTTTGCGGGTTACGGTTACCAGGCTCAGGTCATAAAAGCGGTCTCTGGGTTTTAGCGCGCGCAGTCGCCCCTGCTGCACCCAAGTCGTCGCGTAGTGATCCGGCAGATAGCCGATGTAGCGACCGGTCAAAATCAAAAACGCCATCCCCTCACGATCCGAAGCGCTGGCTGTGCATTTAAGCGTTTGGTAATGAGCCTGAATGTCGGTAGGCAAGCGGAAGGTGGGCGCTATGGCTTCCTGGTCTGCCAAGCGCTCGTCGTCCAGTTGCGTATCGTCCACAAAAAAAAGCGGATGTCCTACCGCGCAATACAGCAACGATCGCTCGCTATAGAGCGGTTGATACTCAAGCCCTGACAACGCATTGGCCTGTGGCACCACGCCGACATGCAGCCGCCCGTCGAGCACGCCTTGCTCGACCTCGTTGGGCGCGATCATGCGGATATTAATGTGCACGTCCGGCCCGCGTTCTTTTAATTGGGACAGAGCATGTGTGATGCGCATGTGGGGGAGGGTGACGAGATTGTCAGTCAGACCGATGTTCAGCTCGCCGCGCAAATGCTGGTGCAGCCCGTTCACCTCTGTACGAAAGCTCTCTAGAGCACTGAGCAGTTGCAGAGCCGAGTGGTAGACCTCACGACCTTCTTCTGTCAGAGAAAACCCGGCACGCCCTCGCTGACACAGGCGCAATCCCAACCTTTGCTCCAGGTCGCTCATTTGCTGACTGATGGCCGAACGGCCTATACCCAATGAGCTTTCGGCGGCCGAGAAACCTCCAGACTCAACAACGCTGCGAAAGATGCGCAGCAGGCGGATGTCGAAATCACTGACTTGCGCCAGAGGGTCGGGACGGCGGGCACTCATAGTTTAGTCATCACCTAACTAAAGATCGTAAAAGCAGGATTTTTCAGACTTTATGCCCGTGGCAGTTTAGCTGCAACCCGGCCCTGCTTTTGCATCTTGAAAGACAGCCTACCCACACACCTGTGAGGTCCAATCTAATGAATATGCCCGAAACGTCTGACATGTCCCTGGCCAGCCAGTTGAAGCTCGATGCCCACTGGATGCCCTACACCGCAAACCGCAATTTCCATCGCGATCCGAGACTGATCGTTGCGGCTTCGGGCAGTTACCTGACAGACGACAAGGGCCGGCAAATCTACGACGGCTTGTCCGGTTTGTGGACTTGCGGCGCGGGACATACGCGTAAAGAAATCCAGGAAGCGGTGTCACGTCAGTTGGGGACACTGGACTACTCACCAGGTTTTCAATTCGGTCATCCGCTGTCGTTCCAACTGGCTGAGAAAATCACTGATCTGACACCAGGCAATCTCAACCATGTGTTCTTCACCGACTCAGGTTCCGAGTGCGCTGATACTGCCGTCAAGATGGTCCGCGCCTACTGGCGTTTGAAAGGGCAGGCGTCCAAGACCAAGATGATTGGCCGCGCTCGGGGCTATCACGGCGTAAACATCGCTGGCACCAGCCTGGGCGGGGTTAACGGCAACAGGAAAATGTTCGGTCAGTTGATGGATGTCGATCACCTACCGCATACGCTGTTGGCCAGTAATGCTTATTCGCGCGGCATGCCTGAGCAGGGTGGCATTGCCTTGGCGGACGAGATGCTCAAGCTGATCGAGCTGCACGATGCGTCAAACATCGCCGCGGTGATTGTCGAGCCGATGGCCGGTTCTGCTGGTGTGATCGTGCCGCCACAGGGCTATCTGAAACGGCTGCGCGAGATCTGCGATCAGCACAACATCCTTTTGATCTTCGATGAAGTCATTACTGGCTTTGGCCGCACAGGCTCTATGTTCGGCGCTGACAGTTTTGGTGTAACCCCGGACCTTATGTGCATCGCCAAGCAAGTCACCAATGGCGCGATCCCTATGGGTGCGGTGATTGCCAGCAGCGAGATCTATCACACGTTCATGAATCAGGCGACGCCTGAGTACGCAGTGGAATTCCCTCACGGTTACACCTATTCAGCCCATCCGGTGGCATGTGCCGCTGGTCTCGCCGCGCTCGACCTTTTGCAACGTGAGAATCTGGTGCAACAGGTAGCGGAAACGTCTCCGCACTTTGAAAGCTCGCTGCACGGATTGAAGGGCAGCAAGAACGTCATCGACATCCGAAACTATGGTCTGGCCGGTGCGATTCAGATTGCTCCCCGTGACGGCGATGCCATCGTGCGCCCATTTGAGGCTGCGATGAAACTCTGGAAAGCCGGTTTCTACGTACGCTTCGGCGGCGACACTTTGCAGTTCGGCCCGACTTTCAACAGCAAGCCGCAGGATCTGGACCGCATGTTCGATGCAGTGGGTGAGGCGCTCAGTCAAGTCGACTGATTGGGGCAGATTGGGGCAAGGTTAGCAGCTATAGCTTTGCTTTAGGTGAAGCTGGTTGTGGGCGGGGAGGCCTGAGCGTCCTGGGCAATATGCATCTCTACGCGGGAGGGTGAGTTGTGAGGCTTTCCCGTTTCGCGTTCCTTTGCTGTCATTGCTATATATATGGGGGCTCGCTGCGCGGTGTAATCCCTGCTTTTATTGCTGTTCCTGACCGATATGACAATTTAATGAACTAGGGGGTTGACGGCCCTGAGGATCTGTCTATAATTCGCCCCACTTCCGGCGCAGACGAAACGGAAAACTTCTTGAATATCAAGTAGTTGGACGAAGT